>JADIMZ010000011.1 GCA_017694335.1 Candidatus Pullibacteroides excrementavium | reverse complement strand
AGCACCACCAGCACCGCCGCCCCGATTCCGATGTACGCTATTGTTTTTCCGCTATCCATTTTTATGCCTTTTTCATCACCACGACAAAGCCAAGCACCACGGCCAGCAGCACTACCGCCACTACCACCCAGAAGATGGCCGTCATGCCGTTGTCTTCCGAAACCAAATCATCATCCTTCTTTCCGCCGAGCTTGCCAAGCATGAACCCAGCCACACCGGCCAGCACCGGCAACAGCATCTTCACCATGTCAGGCCGCTTTTAGTGATTTACGTCCCAAGAGGTAAGCTCCGCCCCAGTACACGATGGAAATCCAAAGAACCCATTGCAGGTAGGAACCCACCATTTCATCCTGATAGGAATAGACCCATTCGCGCTGTTCCGTCTGCTTCTGCTCCACGGCCTGCGCCTTCTGCATCTGTTCGTAGGCTTCCAGCTGGCTGTTCAGCTCCTTCTGTTCCGCATCGGCACGCCGCCAGAACTCCGCATTGGCCAGCTCGGCGACATAGGTCTTGTGCTTCTCGTAGTTGTTCTTACCCCAGAAGTAGCTTGGGTCGGAGAACTTGGCCTGCTTGGACTTCGTTCCTCCGCAGGTGAAATAGCCCGCTTTCAACAGCCACTCATGCACCGCGCTCAAGGCGACTTCTTCCGTCATCGGCTCGATACCGGCCTTGACTTCATCGAACGCCAGTTTCAACAAACGCTGCTTTCCCGCAGCACCATATCTCCAGAAAGGTTTCATATCTATTTCTTCAATATCAAATAAACCGCAACTCCGGCCAGCACTACCAGCAACGTCTTTTCAAACGACAAGCTGCTGTCCGATTGCGCTTGCTGCTTTTTCGTGCTTTCTTCCGGCTCTTCATCTTTATCCCAACCCGTGCTTGCCTGGCTCTGCGACACATTTTCACGTATATCCGACAGCGAATCCCCCTCAATCGCTAAGCTCACCTCCGCGTAGTGGTTGTCAAGATAATCCTGTATTTCCTCATTACCTCCACCCTCACTGACAATGCCAGAAACGGCGTAATGGCTGACAAGACCTGACAAGACACCGATGGCACAGCTGCCAGAATGCGACCAGAAATAATCTGGGTCCCGGTTCTTCTTCCTCGTGGCATTGATGCCTCCCGACATGTGACCGTGATCCATCAGCCACGCATGAACGGCAATCTTCGCAGGTTCGAACGAAACAGGGGAAATCTCATCCTTGACATCGCCCCACGCTTCTTCGACCAACCTCGTTCTTTTTGCCGGAGTGTATAACCAGAATGCGCCCATATCTTATTTCTTAAAAACCTTCCAAAGCAGGAAAACCGCCAAGGCAATCAGCGCCCAGACGTACCACTTGCGCCAGATGCTGCTGCCAACCAGACCGCCGCTGACCGCCTTGCCGGGGCTGTCCAGATAGGCCGTCCAAAGGCTGCTCGTGTACGATGTCAGATTCCAATGAGCCTCCCAGAAGGAAGCCGCATCCGGATAGTCCGACACATCGACATAGCCATGCACCACCATCCAGTCGTAAACGCCCACGCTGTAAAGCTTCCCCGCGCTTATATTGGTGGAAGCCACATAAGCTTGCAACGCCTTCCGTATAATCTCTTTCTGCTCGACAAGAGCCAGCGAATCGAATCTCATCCCTTAACGTTTTTTTACAAAGAACACCCATGCGAGCCACAGGATGGCCGCGCCGACCAGCACGTATGCCAGAATTTTCTTCTTGTCTTTCTTCCGGCTTTTCCCGGATTCTTCCGGCTTTTCGACCGGTGTCTCCGTGGACGGTGTTTCAGGAGCTGTTCCCTGTCCCGCTTCATCCGCCAGCTCTTCCTTCTTTTCCTCGACCGATTCCGGCATCTCGACATCGGCGGACTGTCCCGCCAATCCAGTCGTGTAAGCCTTGCGTCTGGCATTCCCGCCCCCTTGCGCGAAGCAAGCCAAGCTGTTAAAACTACCTCTTGTCAACATGTCCTTACTTTTTTATCAATGTCCAAATCACATAAACCATTAGCGCGATCAGAATCCATATCATGGCCTTTTGGCCGCGAAAAATTCCGGCAATCTTTTGCTTTGCGCTTGCATCCTCCAGCGTGTCATCTTTTCCAGCGCCGAGAGGAAATTCCAGCCTGTCCGGATCGATAGTCTCGCTGGAAACGCCTCCCTCGAATTGGTTGGCCACATACTGTGGTTTTCCGCCGCCACTGTTGCCGCTCTCACCTCCGGATTCCGCGCCTGCCCCGTTTCCAGTTCCACCTCCGCTGCCAGCCCCGGAATTGTCCCGGTGGCCATTGCCGAACTGGCTCGACATCATGCCGAGGCTTCCGGCGGTGTCAAGGCTGAAATCGCCGCCGAAGAAGTCGCGCCCGCTGCTGTTGGCCGCTACCGGATCGAAGTTCGCTATCCTGCCCATCGTCAAAAAACCTTCTTGATTATGAACAACAAAACCAATCCTATCAGGGCATAACGCAACAGGCTGCTACTGCCGGACGCAATCGACAAGCTGCTTGCGCCTCCGCTGCCGTTCGGGTCGGAATAGCCCTGCTTGGCGAACTCGTTCCTGACATAGCTTCTTACTGTAGGAAGATAGTTCTGTATCTCTTCCTTAGCCCAGCTGCACTTCTTATAAAACTTGTCACGAGAACGAAAAAAACTCGGAGAGAAGATATTGTTGTCCTTAAACGCTGGATAGAGGGCTGTATGCACTTCGTTGTACACCCAATCATCGTCATCCAGCTGTTCGTACACCAGAAGCTCTCCGCCGTCCTCCCGGGACGAAGTGGCTTTCAATTTGATGGCCTTTGCACCGACAGAATCGCAGGCCTCCTGCAAGAGGTTTATTTTGTTCTGCGTCCTCTTCTTGCCTCCCATGTCGCCGATGAACCATTCCGCACGCTTGCCGAAGATGGTCTGCTGCAAGAGGCCGATTAAAGCAATGGCAGCTGAAACGATTGCAACAACAGCCTCGACAGACAAGGATACCGGATCTACCACATTGGCAATCCTTGAATCCTTTTTCAATTCATCCAGCAGAGCTTTGGCATGTTCGTTTCCGAAGCGTTCGGCATCAATCCTCAAGGCCGAGATTATCAGTTCCTTCTTCCGTTCTTCCGGCACATTGGCCTTCTCGAGAATTTCCAGCAGGCCGTCCACGCTCCGGCGTAGCGAGTACTGCACCGTCCCGGCCACCTGTTCCAAGGCGTAGCGGTCGGCCAGTTCCTCGTTGTCCACCGTGTCATGATAGACATGGCCCGCCTCGTGCTGCAAGACCAGTTCGCGTTGCAGCGGCGAGTAGTGCCTAAACAAATTCGCGTTAACCTCGACAACCCCGGTGTCCAGATTAACGCGAGCGGGGTTGTTGCGCCCCAAACCTCCTTTCACATATCTTACTTCAAGATCCTTCATACAGCTTACCGTATTCCATTTGTTCCATTATAAAGAGAATACCCACCCAAACACTATCGAGGTTACTTTTACTTGTGATAGTTGGCTATGCTTTTGGAAAGGATATGTTTAATCCTTTCGACAACGTTCATTTCGCCTTGAAGTGCAGCTCTCCTGTAGCCCTAGGCCGTATGCTATTTCTTGCGTTTCTTCAATACAAGCAGAACGATCACTACGACGATTACCGCCAGCAGAATCCAGACCCAAGTGTTGTTCGACGACTTCTGCGCCGGTATGTAGGTCTGCCCCGCGCCGCTTATCGTGTCGGTTGTCTGGTTCTGGTTCTTGTTGCCAGCACCGCCGAAGATGCTTCCGAACATGCCCGAAAGCGAACCGACAACTGAGGATACCAGCCCGGCAATAGTGCCACCATCCCATCCATTGTTACCGGTGCTTCCCGATGTCCCATTGTATAAATCTTCAGGATACTCCGGCCCCATGATGGAATCATCCCCGTACAGGTTCGCGAACCGTCCCCTTGGCAAACGAGTCAATATCATGCCGTCTCCTTCCTAATCTTTTAGAGCAAAGCGCTGATGGTGAATGTGAGTACAACCGTAGAATTAGCACGGACAGTGAAGAGTACGATGTGAGCCGCCGACAGAGGAATATTGATATTCCTTGCAATGATACGGTTCTGGTCGTACTGCTGTGTCCCCAAATAATCGCTCAGGGCCTTGCGCTGCAACTGTTCGATGCCGCAAGGATTGGGAGTCCCGATTTCGATGTCCGTGTAGAAATTCTCCTTGTCGCTGGATACCATGTCCAAAGTGGAAGCCTGTGCAGGCACGGAGCTGAAATACTTTTGGAAGTACTTGATTGATCCGTCCCCCTTGCAGGTGCAGGTGGCCTTCTTCGTGTCAGTCCCCGTGAAGAACTCGCCATCGGCCAAGAGAGCCTTCACGTGCGGGTAGCGTTTCTTGATTTCCTCAAGGGTATCCATAGACCCGTCCATCAAGGCATAAGTGATGTCCTCGGCCGATTCGTTCTTGATCTGAAAACCGAAGGTCTTATTTGTAAATAGCTTGTTTGCTGTTGCCATTTTTGTTGTGTTTTTTGTTTGATTCCCTGTGAAATTCGCCGACAGGCCGTTTTTCGACTTCGCCCGGCGATACAATTCCTCGTACCTCATGGCTTACCGGCGCCTGCCGCCCCGACGGCCAATGAACGAACCTTCAGTTGAAGTCGTTGTCCCGCTGTTCGCGAAAAACAAACCGTACACCAACAAAGCCACAGCGGCCAGCCCGAAGAGACCGGCGTAATTGTTCAACTTTCCCATCTGCTTTTAATGTTTTTGTGTTTGCGGCGCAAAGGTGCAAGGGTCGAAAACAACGCTGCGACACTTTGATGCACTTTGCGACACCTTGATACACTTTGCGACACTTTGATACGCTTTCAGAAGTCCATTTCGCGTTCCGGCACGTCCAGCAAACGGTAAATCTTCTCGACCTGGCCGACCGTATAGACCTGCATCCCGGCGTGGCGTTCGCCTATCTCCTGCGCGTGCGCCTTCAGCCAGCGGTGCATCGTGGCACGGCTCACCCTGTATTCCGCGGCCAGCTCCTTCACGGTCATCGGTCTTATCTTCATCTCATGCCACTATTACTGTCCTATGCGGCCAATCCTCCTTGCTCGCCATCAGCTTCCGCCAGGCAGCGTCCACCGCCTCGTATTCCACCAAGTCCTCACGCCTGTATATCGGGTTGTCGCAACGGAACATGGTTATCACATCGCACTGCCGCAGGATTTCCGGCGGGCAGGCGGCAAATCCATGGAATTGGAAGACCAAGTCCAAGTTGTGCTGCTTGGAGTTCAAGATGGAATCCCAAGCCGACTTCTGGAGCCGCTTATTGATGTACTTGCTCGCATCCTCGAAAATAACCAGACCGTTGTACACGTATTCGTTGATCAATGCCAGCACGTCCGTCGTGGCCGCATCGCAGATACGGTACAAGCCCGCGCCGCTCCAGCGTTTCAGGTCGGCGGGCTTGATCCTTGGAATGTATCTGTAATCCGGATGGTCGTCCGTGTTATATACGAGGATCTTCTTGCCCGGCTGCGCCTTGCGGTACTGCTCGATCAGCGTATGTATCGTGTAGTAGGTCTTGCCGCTGCCTTTCTTGCCAAGAATCAGAAACAACTTGTTAAGCCGCATCGCCCGCCTCCTCCGTTTCTTTGGTCTTCTTCAAGGCTTCCAGTTCCTCTGCCTGCCGGTGCAGCCGTATCGCCATCTCATCGCGCTCATCCTGTAAGCGCCCGATTTCGTCCTCCAGCATGGCCTGCTTCCGAATAAGCTTCTTCAGCTTCAAGCCGTACATCAGCTTCTTGCCATAGACAATCAGCACTGTTATGATCAGTCCGGTCAGAGGAGTAACCCTGATTTGCTGTGAATCAAGATAGCGTTCGGTCGCCTTGACCAAAGCGGCCTTGTCGGCATCGGATGTCACCAGCTTGTCTTCGTCCTTGCCCTCGTAATCCTCCAGCTTGCATCCCCGGACGATAAGTTCCGTCAGGGTGATGTCCGCCGTGTCCACGATGGTTTCCACGGGCAGGGATACCAAAGTCATCATCGCGTCCTGGGCATCGGGCGACACCCCGTCCAGCCCGCCTACGGCATCGCCACCGGGAGCGGGGGAGGGATGCCCCTCATAATCTTCCGGGGCTGGCGCATCGAAATCGGGATAAATGGAAGAGTCCACATCGTCGCTGCCTTTCTCCTTGGTCTCGGTCTCGTCAAGGAACATCGAGATCAGGTCGTCATCAGCCTTGGGCAAGGCGGCAGGCTTTTCCGCTGCTCCGGCCTTGCCGTCCATCAATCCATCCAAAACGCTCATTGTTCCTCCGTCTTGTCGGTTTCGGGTTCCAAGTTCTGCGGCATCAGCCCGGACAGATCCACCCCGGCATCCTGAAGCTTTCCGCCCAGCATCGCCACCAAACCGGTAGCTTGGTACTTGGAGCATACGCGCACCACCTTGCTTTCGTCATCCAGCGCGACCACATACACATCCGTATCCTTCTCCTGCGGCGAAAGCATGATTGCGGTTTCCTTTTCGCCCTCTCCGCGCGGCACGCCCTGCGTGAAGTCGTACAAACGCTTGGAAATCTGCTTGGCCACCGCCTCCAAAAGCACGGCGTTACGCTTCTCTTTGATTTTCTGCAACAGTCCCATCTTCTTGACTTATTTTTTGTTTGAAAACCTTGATTACCTTGTCGTTCGGCTTTGTGAACACGTGGAACTTTCCTGCAATGTACCCGCTGAAAAGCAGGTGCAAGGTTGCTTCCGGCGTGTATTCCCGTCCTTTCTCCTTGGAGAGCCTTGCGGCGCACCATTTCAGCAGGAGCCAGTCCAAGCGGCCGAACACCGAAGGAAGCCGTTCCTTTCCGGACTTGGCTTCCTCGCGCGCCTCGCTTAACTCCCTTAACCGCTTCTCTTCATCCAAGTCATACGCGCTTAACTTCCGCGCAACCTCGTTCAACTCCTGTTGTTGCTCGTGGTTAATTCGCGTCAACTCCTCGATTTTGGCGGTTAATTCTTGGTTAACAGCGCAGTTGTCCCTGTCGCAGGTTAACGATTTAAGCCGTTCTATCTCTGCAATATCCGCTGGATTGTGCGCTTCGGTTAAATCCGTTTTCGCCAAAAAACCTTCCAGAATGCGCTTGATGGCCTGCCGTTCAGTCAGTTCCCCGGCCTGCTGGAACGCCTGCCGGAACATCTCCTGCGCATCCGCGTCCAAGACAAGGTGCTTCAATTTGGGTTTTGCCGACGTCTTGTTAACTTCTTCCATGCCTGTTTACTTTTTGTTCGCCGCCTTGGCAATCATCTTGACCAACGTGGCTATGCGAGGAAACACTTTCTTGCAGTCCGAATCCGTCAGATACCATTCTGGAGCTTTGCTGTAGATGCTGACAGGCTTTGTCAGATACACATTGGCCACCTTCTTCTCATAAAGCTTGCAGGCCACCCATTGCTCGAAGCTACGTGCGAACATCTCCGTATGGTTGCACTTGTATTCCGGATTGTTTGTACTCTTTTTCCACATGTCGTAGCTCTTCGTGGACAGGATTGCCTGCAACACCCTATCCATTTGCAACCGGTACGGCCCCCTTGCTCCGACATAATCCCCGGAGCCAACAATGGATCCCCCGGACAGTGCAGCCGTGTACCTGTTCACGTCCAGCCTCATGCCAATGAAATAATCCATCGCATGGCCGTACTCGTGCGCCAAGGAATTTGCACCATGCGGTTTTGTCAAGTTAATCATCATCGTGCTCGGCTCGAAGTGCGCCTTGGCATTCCCCCCTCGCCCGCGTCCTCCGAAACTGATGCCCACGTTGTGGTCAAAGCCCAAATTCTTGTACCCAAGCACCTGCGCCAAGTCCTCCAAGGCCAGCACGCCTGAACAAAAGAGGTCGTGACGCTCCACCGTGCTGACCCATCGGCCGAATTCGATTCCTTTCAACTTGTAGCGCATCATCACATCGTATGGCCGGATGCCTAATTCTGTGACGGCTTTCAAGTCACTATGGCGCACCTTGATGCCTCTTTGGAGCTTGGAAAAATTGGCCAGCCAATAGGAATCCAAGCGCGAAAAGGCATTGATGTTCGCATCATTGTAGCTTACATCGTTCAGCTTCACAAACTCATCTTTCATTTCTTCGCTCCTTTCTTCCTGCTTGTCGATTTGCTTCTTTTTTTCGCGCTTCTGCAATCTCCCGGATGCACGCCCGCCATCGCGCCCGACTCCTTAGGACTCAATTTGCACACCTGTTTTTTCAGTTTCATTGTTTTTTATGTTAATTTGCTTATCTTTGTGCCAGCATTAATTGAGAGGGAATTCGCTTCGGACGTGCTGCTTGGGGTTTAATACATCAGGCTCCCCCTTTCATAAGCGGTTTGGATAAAAATCTAAACCGCTTTTGCTTTTTTGCGCTTTACCCAAAATGTCTTTAACCTTAACACTTTTTCTTTTTCAACAATTACTTCAACGCATGTATAATCAAAAATGATACTCCTTTGAAAAACAATGCTCTTCGGTTGACTGCCTTTTTTTATTCCGTCCGCATATCCAATTATATCTGGGATTAAGAAAAAATCCATTAAGTTTATTTCTGGATGCCTTCTGCGAATATGCCTAATGCAATCTGCATCTACAACCAATCTATACCCCTTTAGATTATACGCTAATTCCCTTTTTATTTTCTTTGCCATTTCATCGGGTAAACATCCTACTATTACCTGTTTCTTATAGTTTCGATCCGAAACAGCCTTTTCAACTAAAGTTTCAATCTTTTTATTAACAAATCCCATTTTCTTTCTCTTTAATTTCCGGCAAACTTAATTAACTTATAACACATTGCAAAACAAATAATTATTTGACCTAACAATGGTATACAATGGCCGCCAATGGCCTAATCCGGAAAACAAAAAAAGCGGGGAATTTGTCCCCGCTTCCGCGATAGTTAAAAGGGTAATTCGTCCGATTCTGGAAAATCCGGAGGGGTAGGGATTCCGGGATCCGGATCCGGCAATTCGGGTTCGAGGGAAGACATGCCACCGGCGGAACTTCTATCGGAAGCCGATAAGAGTTCCAGCTGCGACACCGTGCATTCCAGCGACACCCCGGTTTCCCCGTCGCCGCGCCGGTACAACGACACTCGCGGCCTGCCGCTGATGAAAAGCTTCTTGCCCGACGTGATGAACGGGAACACGCCGCAACGGTCTTTCGGCCGCCAATAGGCGCAATTCGTCCAGATGGTTTTTGCCTTGTCTCCCTTGCCTTCATTGTGCGCTAACGAGAAGTTGCATACGCTGTCGCTCTGGTTCCCATCAGCAGCGTTGACACGAACCGTCCCGACATTCCCCACCATCTCGAAATTCAGGTACTGGCCGCGCAACGGGGCTTCGGCAATGACCACCACCTCGCGGGCATCAAGGCTGAGACAACCGAATTCCTTCTCCTTGCTGACCACCAAGTCGGCCTGCGCCACCCCGGTACACAATACCGTAGCGTTCGGCACCAGCTGCTTCAGGAAGAGGTCTGCCCGGTCGGCACGCTTGTAGCACGCCACCCTGACGGTGGTGATTACCGGTTTCACTTCCCCGGTGGACGGGTTGGCAATTTCTTCGTTCACATTCACCCAAAAGAGGATTTTCTTGAATGTTTCCTGTGCGTCGACGGCAATCTTCTTGCCGACAACGCCGATGATTGTTAATTTTTGCATAGCTATCTAAGTTTAAAGGTTTCCATCGTTCCATCTTCCAGATATACACGTTGCTTGTCTTCCCGTGCTGCAAAGAGGTATTCCATCAATGCGCCGTAGGACTCCGGCCAATCCCCGATCATGCAGATGGCATCGCAGCTGTCCAGCAAACGCAGCGCATCCACCATGTATTCCAGATACTTCTTTTCAGGGTCTCCCGGCTTCACCTGATCCAACGGGCTTACCGGCTCGAATCCATAATCAATCAGGTTTTTCTTCGCCCTTTCAAAAGCCGGACGGTTCAAGTCCTCATACCCGGAAATCGGCCCGGATATGTACACACGCAATTTTTTCGCATTCATATCATTCCTGTTTTTGGTATCGTTCCCGAATCTCCCGCCGCAGCTCGTTCACCGCCTCGCGGGTCGTGTGCGCGGCCAGCCACCGCCGTTTCCGCTGACCCTCGCGGCTCAGATGTATCGCATAATCCGCATTGGGGTCATGGAACACGTAGGCCGGGCTTGTCACAAAGAACTGCCGTACCCGGTCTATCACCTCCCCGGTCTCCGTATCCACAATCTCGCCCGTGGCATCGTCCACATACACCTGCTGGTCAAATTCCTCTTCATCGCTTTCCGAAGTTCGCACATTCAAGGATTTTTCCCCGTGCAGGCAACCGAACTTTCTATACAATTGCTTTCCGTGTATCACCGGCAGGAGTTCCGCCAGCAATTCCAAGTTGAAGGTTTTGTCCTTCTTGTCGAACGCGGTAGGGGAGAAGTGGTAGCTTATCGTCTCCATCACCGCCCGAAGCATTGCTTTGGAGTTCCATTCATAACTCCGCACTTTCTGCCCGCTTTGCGGGTCTTTGGTGTATATCGTTTCCAATCCTATCAGGGTCGCCCCCTTGGGGTTCAGCGAACGGATATACGCCTCATCAATCATCTCGTTCCCGGCCGCAATCTTCGGCCAGACTTCGCGCGGAATCTCCGTCCGAGGATTTTCCGGATTCACCGTCAGCCGGTTCCACTCCTTCAGCAATTCAAAATGGAGTTTGTTCCGGTTTCGCCGCTCCCGCTTCACCAGCAAAAGCGAATGGATGTGTATGTGCAGGTTCTCCGGATTCGTGGTTTCAATCCCGTATTCACCCCCAATCACATGCGCCTTGAAATATTCGTTCTTGTTACGAAGCCGGTTGTACAGCTTGGCAATGTCCTCGAAGTAGTATTTGTGGCCGCAGAATCCCGTTCCGGGATAATGTGGAACGGATAGCGTCAGGTGCATCAGGTCGTATTCCACTCGCTGCAAAATCTTTTCACCTTTGTACTTCTCGTTGTATTGCGTCTTGGTGACGTATTTCGCCGCCTTGCCCGCCTCCTGAATCAGATAGACTTCGCGGTTGTCGGCGAACCATGCCCAGTATTTCCGCCGCACCTGCTTCTGCCGCGCATAGTTGCAAACGAAGCAGCTTTTGGAATCGCAACGCACGGAGCCGATGTACCGGGTATCCTTGCCATCCAAGCCTTGGGCGTAAAGGGACGGGCAGCTGCACCGGCGCAGGTTGTCAGCCAGCTTTCCAAGCATCGATCGTTGCAATTCGTCCAAGTCCGATTTGTCCATTTCCATGATTGCTTTGGCCAAAGCCCCGTTTTTGCGCTTCAAGACCGAGATTACGTTAGATTTTTTACCGTTGTAGTTGACCGGCATTTTTACCGCCATTTTTCCGGAACGACTATCCCTTATTATCGAGGAAGGGGTTAACAGGTTGATTCCTATACCATTTCAAATAACTCCATCTGCCGGGCTTCCGGGGTTATCCGCTTGTCTTCAAACACGTGGCTTTCAGGGTACTTCAAGACAAGCCTCTGCAAGAAGCTCACTTTGCGGATATAATTGTTCCTGAACGGGCTTTTTGAACCGGGCATGACATCCCACAGAAAGCATATTGCCGACTTCAAAAGCGGTTGCATCCTGTTCCATCGCTGGATGGGGCCCCACTGGGAATTGATTTCATGCAATCGCGTGAGGCTCGCCACCTTTTCGGCATCGATTACGTATCCTCGGCGCACCAGTTCATCGAAAACGTACTGCCGCTGCGAAATCATGGAACGCACTACGGCTTTGGCCAGGTGCGCCACCGCTTTTTCCGTAGCAAGGCCCCCTGACAATGGGAAAGGCTTACTCTTGTAGAGGTTGCCGTCTATCCGCATGTGTGCGGTCACTTCGCCGTACCTGCAAGTTGTGTAAAACATAGGCATTGTCTTTAAGGGAGTAGGCCGCCTCCAGCTCTAGCTGAATGCGCCCTCGTGCCGGCCGTGGCCTTCCCCGTTCGCTCCCGGAAGGCGGTCCCCCGCCCGCCGGGTCCTCCAGCTGTCGCTATCGGCGTTAAAACGTCCTCTCCAGAACGTTGTTCCTGTGCTGATACCTCTTTTGAATCCAGCCCTCTTCCATCAGTTGGATGATTTTGTCCAGATCCTCTTCACGGATGTACCATTTGCCATTCGACTTGAAGAAGCCATAGCCTTCCGTCCATCCGTTCTCGGCCATCCTGCGCCGGAACGTCCGTGGGCTTATGCTCAAAAGTCTGGCTACATCCTTCGAGTTCAAGAGGTTCAGCCGCTTTGTCTTCTTGCTGACTTCCATCACGCCCTCCGCTGTTGCAATTCCTTGCAGTGCAGGATGTAACGGGCATAGTCGGACTCCTTGATCCGCCAACCCAATCCTGGGACTTTGAACGCCCCGAACTCACGCATCGAGGCCAGCGCGCGGTGCAGCTGCATCGGGTGGGTGATACGGAGACGCTCCTTGATGTCCTGCGATGTCAGAAGCCTATCTGTCACGGTTTCCATGTGTTAATGTTGTTATCTTTGTTAAAAACGCTATCTTTGTGATATCAGCGGCAAAGATATAGACAAAATTTTGAGCAAGCAAAAGAAATGGACAAAATTTTTTCACCTATCAAAGAGAGAATTATTCAATTTATTGATTATAAGAATATTACAAAAGAATCTTTTTTCCAAGCAACTGGAATGTCTCGGTCGAATTTTAGTGGTTCAAATGCGGGTAGTGAAGTTGGTGGTGAAAAAATAGTTAAAATATTGCTCACCTATCCGGAGATTAATCCGTACTGGTTGCTCCTTGGACAAGGGAGCATGACTATTAATGGAAATACTGGACATACGCAAATAGGCCAGACAAACACCATCTCACGTAGTCCAATCAATACCGCCAACATTGAAGAGTTAACACGATTAAAAAAAGAGAATGAACTACTTAGAAAAGAAAACTCTGATGTTAAGGAAGAATTGTTAAAAGCTAAAGACGAAATAATTAACTTGCTCAAAAACAAAAACTAACATGAAGTACATTGTTACTTTTACTTTGTTTTTATTGAGTGTTGCAGGCTTGTTCGCACAGGACATAATCAACACTGTCGATGGAAAACAGATAGAATCTATTGTTATAGAAATTGGAGTTACTGAAATTTCGTATCGGAATTGGAATAACCCAAACGGGCCTACGTATAAGATTCTGAAAAAAGATGTTTCCAAAATTAACTACAGGAATGGTTTTACGGATACATTCAACGAGTCCGGCCAACCGGTGCAGTCCAAGGAACAAACCCCGCCTGCCCCTAAGCCTGATCCGCAACCGGCTCAACCTGAACCGCAACCCACTCCACCTCCAGCACCAGCTCCGAAACCACAATCCCCCCAGCAGATAACAGCAACTTTCGTCAATGGTAATCTTTACGATGCAAATGGTTCGAAGCTGTCGGAATACGCACAACGAGCTTATTTGGACAATATGTATGATGCGTGGGTGAGAGCCAAGCGGAAGAATACAGCAGGTGAAGTCCTTTGCATTATAGGTTCAACGTTTTGCGCAATGGGAATCGTCTTTGGCTGCATTCCGGATGCTGTTGATCCATCTGCGGTGTGGGGTACCATTGTCCCCGGCCTTGTCTTAGATGCAATCGGCATTCCCCTTTGTATCACTGGCAAAAAACAAATGGAACGAATATATTATGACAAGACGAGAGCGCGTAACCAAGCTTATTTAACCTTCGGTTCTCAAAGATTTGGTACCGGTGTTGCCTTGCAATTTTAATAGCTAAGATTATTGTCTATTGCAGCAGTTCGTTTCAAAACAACAAGTTTCGACAATTATCTATGATGTGATACACAAAGATTGGTAAATACTTGATAATTGGAAATTTAGGCTTTCGTCCGGACCGCAACAAGGGAAGCCGAAAAGCTTCCCTTTCTTGTTTTAAATCAGCAAGTTACAGAGGTTTTAGCCCTCGAATCAAGGTGTTCTGCCTGCAAAAAAAAGCAACTTAACAAGCCACTACGAGCCACTACAGGCCATTTTGCATTTCAAAGTGCAACTTAAAATGCAACTTAACTTTCTTTGCAACGAATTTTAAGTTGCACCTGATTTTCAATGGCTGTATAGTCGCGGATTGTAAGTACTTCAATTGGCCGCCGCATTGTTGTTCTTGGTGGCGAACTCGTTGGTAATGGACGTGCCTTTTTCGAATTCTTCCCGCGACAAGGCCTGCGCTTCTTCCACCGCCTTGATGTTGGTGGCCATGGAAGTAAGCACGGCCACCGCCCGGCTTCCGTCCAGTTGCATTCCCTCGAATACCGGTATAAGCTGCTGGAAGCCGCCCTGCTGGCTTAATGCTGTCAGCACGCTGCGGATGGCTTGGTTGGCATCGGTCTGCAAGAGTTCCGTGAATTTCTGCACCTCGATACCGGCAAGATTGGCAAAGTAGGCAGGTTTGGAGAATATCTGCGTGGTGAAGCCCTGGAAGGCGGTCGCCGCCATTTCCACGTTCTGCGCGTTCTGATCCAATGCCGAGCCGTAGCCCAGAATCTGGTCAACCGTCATGCCTGCCTGCTTTCCGACTCCGGCCAGACGCTGGGTGAACTCCACCAAGTAGGCTTCCGAGGCTGAACTGGCCTGTCCCAAAGAGTTGATGGCCGAACCGATTTTCAAGTACGCCTGCTCGATTCCGTAGGTATCGGTCAGGCCGAACACGTCCGAAATCTTGCCTATTTCCCGGATCGCGCCTTCTCCGAGGTCTTCGATTTGATCCGCCGCCCGGACGAATGCCTCTATGTTTTCTTTTCCGGTGATGCCGAGCTTTCCGGCGGTCGTGGCCAGTTCCATCAATTCGGCCTGCGAGGAGCGGGTGTCTATCTTGGACAGCGATTCCCCCAACGCTTCCACTTCGGCTTTGGTCAGCCCGGTGGTCTTCTGCACGTCCGCTTGGAGGTCGGCGTATTCGGTAAAGGCTTGGGTCAGATTGGAAAGACGGTCTACGAATCCGGTAACGATATTTTTCAGTCCGGCAGCGGAAATCACGTAATCGGCAAAAGTCTTGGCTGCTTTCGATGTCTTGCAGATGGCCGCTTCCGTATTCTGGTATTCTTTGGTTAGGTCGGATATACGCCTCTTGACTTGATTCAGAACTCCCGTATATTCTTTCCAGTCTGCTGTGCCGGGTTCCAAGGTGCGGACGATGGCATTCAATTGCCGTTGCGCAGCGGTCAAATCATTGACGGACTTTGAGCCGATATCGAATGTCTTGAAATATGCAGAAAAGGCATTGCGACTTCTTTCCGCTTCAAGTTTTACTTTCTCGATGTTATCCGTGGCATCTTGCCATTCCTTTGACCCTTCTATTGCCTTGCTTTGCTCGGTTTTGAATTTTCGTAATCCAGCCTGCAAGTCTTGCAACTCTTTCAAGGCTTGATCCGCCTCAACTTCGGTCACAATTCGGATAGTACGTGAATCTGCCATAAAAAAAGCGTGTTTCTCAATTCAAAGAAACACGCTTTCGGGCAGGCAAGAAAGGACAAGGAATCTATATCTTTCCCCCGTGCTGATTGGCGGTTGTGATATCTTTCCAGGCATATTCATTCTTGTATCTGGCAGGGGCTATAGCTTCTTTAACTGTAAGCCATGCCTGAAGCATGGGTCGCATTTTGTCGAACCAGAAGATATTGGATTTGTTCATGATGTTCGCGGCCTGCTTCTTTTGGGGTTTTGGCATTTGATACAACTTTATTTGTTCTTCGCCCCAAGCATCTTTGCCCATTTCGTCCATCCTTGTGGTTTGTTCTATCTTCCATCTATCCACGCCGATTTCGGCTATCCTCTTCCGGTCTTCATCGGTCAAAATCTTGATTTTTCCACTCTTAAGAGCTTTGATATTGTAATTTTCATCTTTGTAATAGGCATTCATTCGTTCTTCTTCTGTCAGCTCGAATCCGTATTTCGCAATCTCCCATTTCTTTCTCATGTTTTTTTGAAACTGTAGATGGCATAACCCAACGATATCACTGCATACGGAATTCCCAGCATCAGCAGTCCGAAAAGTCCGTCATCGTGATACACCCATACCAATAGTATTGCGCACACAAAACAGAACACGCATCCTTGCGCTTTTCCCCCGAAAAGTCCTATCAATGCCATTATGATAAGTACCAATACCGTAGTCATCTCATCTCCTCCCTTCCGTTTCGTTATCCTTCTTTATTTGTCATCGTAATGCCCAAGGCAGGTCAGCACCAGCACCTCCACCACATCTTGAGCAACCCGGTATGTTACCCTGTCTTTCTGTGTCAACCTGCGAGACCAAAGAGGGATGCCCCGCAAGGCTTCCGGTTTCCCGATACCGGTGAACGGATGCTCTTCCAGTTCCCGAACAATGCGCTGAAGCCTTTTCTTGGTGCTTTCCGGGTACGAGGCCTGAATCATGCGGGCTTGTTCCACCGCCTTTTGGGAAAAGATTACCGTATATCGTCCCATAGCGTGTCGGCATGGACTTGACGGTATTCGCCTTTCTTGATTTGCTTTTCGGCCAAAAGGATATCGGCTTTCACATCCGGATTGGCGTAATATTCTTCCAATTCCGATACCGGCCCCAAGGCAACGGCGCTTTTCCCCGGCCTCTCGATTAAAACCCTTTCCCGGACAGCCAAATCAAAAAACTTGGCCTGGTCGGCTACAAATTCCGAATAGGATATGGTCAACATGGCTTGCGGTTTTTACGGTTTTGTGCAAAAATACGAATTTGTAACGAAATGTTGCGTTTGTGTTGGAAATGCCGTTTTGTTGCATCCCGGAGATCGGGGCTGTGCGCTCCATGAGCGCGAGCCATGCCGCCCGTCCGGACGCGGCAGCCGGATTCCGGTTTCAAAAAAGCCCCCGGAAAACCGGGAGGCCAAAAAGAAAAGCAGGGAGGACTCAGTGCTGGTATTCCGGCGCGGCTTCGGCGGCTTGGGCGGTGCCGGAAGGCTGCTTCATGCCGGGGTAAGGACGCGAAAGCACGGGAGCGGCTGAATCCGAGGCCGCTCCGGAGGCCGGAGGGGCGACCGGTTTGGGATAGGGCAAGGCCGAAGGGTC
>JADIMZ010000137.1 GCA_017694335.1 Candidatus Pullibacteroides excrementavium | reverse complement strand
CGTCACCCCTCGTGTTTTTTGCGTATAAAAGCACCCCGGTTCAAAATCGTCTTATTTAAAATCATACTACTTTGTCAACAAAGGCTGTCAAAAAGATAAATTTTGCATCGACCAAACCGGCCGAGCACGTCGATTTCCTGGACATCCAACTCAAATCCTTCCAAGACTTCTTTCAGTTGGAGACCAATCCGGAAAATCGAGTGAATGAGGGTCTTTACAAGGTTTTTGCAGAGAATTTCCCAATCACTGACGCACGTAACAATTTCGTGCTCGAATTTCTTGATTATTTTATCGATCCTCCTCGTTACAGCATAGAAGAATGTTTGGACAGAGGGTTGACATACAGTGTTCCGCTCAAGGCGAAACTGAAATTGTTCTGCACCGACAGCGAGCACGAAGACTTCAAGGATATTATCCAGGAAGTCTATCTGGGTATGATTCCCTACATGACGCCCGGCGGTTCTTTCATTATCAATGGAGCCGAACGTGTTATCGTATCCCAGCTCCACCGCTCTCCCGGTGTTTTCTTCGGGACCAGCTACCATACCAACGGTCAGCAGTTGTACTCCGCCCGTATCATCCCGTTCAAGGGTTCGTGGATGGAGTTCACTACCGACATCAACAATGTGATGTACGCGTATATCGACCGTAAGAAGAAATTGCCTATCACCACGCTGCTGCGTGCGATAGGGTTTGAAACGGATAAGGATATCCTTGAAATTTTCGACCTTGCCAAGGAAGTGAAAGTGAGCAAGGCCGGTTTGAAGAAATATATCGGTGCCCGTCTCGCTGCCCGTGTGGTTCGTACCTGGGTGGAAGACTTCGTGGACGAGGACACCGGAGAAGTGGTTTCGATTGAACGTACCGAAGTCCTCATCGACCGTGAGACGGAATTGGAAGAGCAGCATATCGACATGATTGTGGATGCCGGTATCAAGTCGATCCTGATTCACCGCGAGGACAACGAAAGCCACTTGGATTGTTCCATTATTTTCAATACTTTGCAAAAAGACGCGGCCAACAATGCCAAGGAGGCCGTGGAATTCATATACAGGCAATTGCGTAATGCCGAACCGCCAGACGAAGAAACGGCCCGAGGCATTATCGAGAAACTGTTTTTCTCCGACAAGCGTTACGACTTGGGCGAGGTGGGACGTTACCGTATCAACCGCAAGCTGGAGTTGAACATCCCGCTGGAAACCCGGGTCCTGACCAAGGAAGACATCATCTGCATCATCAAGCATTTGATCAAGTTGATCAACTCCCATGCCGAAGTGGATGATATCGACCACTTGAGCAATCGTCGTATCCGTACGGTCGGCGAGCAGCTTTACGCTCAGTTCGGGGTCGGCCTCAACCGTATGGCCCGCACGATTCGTGAAAGGATGAACGTGCGCGACAACGAGGTCTTCACGCCTACCGACCTGATCAATGCCAAGACGCTGAGTTCGGTCATCAATTCCTTCTTCGGGACCAACCAGTTGTCCCAGTTCATGGATCAGACCAACCCCTTGTCGGAAGTGACGCACAAGCGCCGTATCTCCGCCCTGGGTCCTGGAGGTCTGAGCCGCGAGCGTGCCGGCTTCGAAGTGCGAGACGTCCACTACACCCACTATGGCCGTCTGTGTACGATTGAAACCCCGGAAGGTCCTAACATCGGTCTGATTTCCTCGCTTTGCGTTTTTGCGATTATCGACAAGTTGGGCTTTATCGAAACGCCGTATTACCGGGTGGAAAACGGCAAGGTTCTGTTGGATGAAAAGCCGGTTTACCTGACAGCGGAGAAAGAAGAAGACCAGATTATCGCCCAGGCTTGCACGCCGCTGGATCCGGACGGTACCATCCATGACCAGAAAATCAAGGTGCGCCATTTGGCCGACTTCCCGATTGTGGACCGGGAACAGGTTACCTTGATGGACGTGGCGCCGAACCAGATTGCCTCTATCGCGGCTTCGTTGATTCCTTTCTTGGAACACGACGATGCCAACCGTGCGTTGATGGGTTCGAACATGATGCGTCAGGCTGTGCCCTTGCTCAATCCGGAGGTGCCAATCGTAGGTACCGGCTTGGAACCCTACGTGGCTCACGATTCCCGTGTGCTGGTTAATGCCGAAGGCGATGGGGAAGTGACTTATGTGGACGCCAATACGATTGTGATCCGTTACGATATGGACGAAGTGGATCGGATGGTCAGCTTCGACGATGACCTGAAGACTTACCATCTTACCAAGTTCCAGCGGACCAACCAGAGTTCCTGCATCAACTTGACGCCTATCGTCCGCAAAGGGGACAAGGTGAAGAAGGGACAGGTCCTCTGTGAAGGTTATGCCACCAAGGATGGTTCTTTGGCGTTGGGTCGAAACCTGATGGTTGCTTTCATGCCTTGGAAGGGATATAACTTCGAGGATGCTATCGTTATCTCGGAAGATGCCATCAAGAATGACCTCTTCACTTCCATCCATGTGGAAGAATACACGATGGATGTGCGCGAAACCAAGCGCGGGATGGAAGAGCTGACCGATGATATCCCCAATGTAAGCCAGGATGCCACGAAGGATTTGGACAGCAATGGTCTGATTCGTATCGGGGCGGAGGTGAAGGAAGGAGATATCCTGATTGGTAAAATCACGCCCAAGGGCGAATCCGATCCTACTCCGGAAGAGAAATTGTTGCGTGCTATCTTCGGCGACAAGGCCGGCGATGTGAAGGATGCTTCGTTAAAAGTGCCGCCATCGGTAAGCGGGGTCGTTATCGGCAAGCGTCTGTTCAGCCGTGCCATGAAGGACCGGAAGGGCAAGAACAAGGACAAGGATGTGGTCAAGAAGCTCGAACAGGATTTCAACAAGGACAGCTTGGATTTGAAGACGAGGCTGGTTGAAAAACTGATGGCGGTTCTAGGCAGCAATCTTTCTGCCGGGGTATTCAGCAATCTCAAGGAAGAGCTGCTGCCGAAGAAAGCTCGTTTTACAGCAGAGGCTTTGATGAACTTGGATTACCAGACCATCAATCCTTCCGGTTGGACAAGCGATGAGAATGTCAATGACTTGGTGAAACGGTTGTTGAACAATTATAATATCAAATACCGTGAAATCCTGGGACGGTTCCAGCGTGACAAGTTCGTGGCCATGGTGGGCGACGAGCTGCCAGGCGGCATTGTCCAGATGGCTAAGATTACGCTTGCCAAGAAACGTAAGCTTAAAATCGGGGACAAGATGTCCGGCCGTCACGGGAACAAGGGTATCGTGGCCCGTATCGTGCGTGCCGAGGATATGCCGTTCTTGGCGGATGGGACACCGGTTGATATTGTGTTGAATCCTCTGGGCGTGCCTTCTCGTATGAACTTGGGTCAGATTTACGAAACCGTGTTGGGCTGGGCCGGGAAGAAGTTGGGCTTGCAGTTTGCTACGCCTATCTTCGATGGTGCTACGCCGGAAGAAATCGACCACTATACCGATATGGCAGGTCTGCCGCGTTACGGTCGTACTTATCTGTACGATGGGGAAACCGGAGAACGCTTCGACCAGCCGGCTACCGTGGGCTACATCTATATGATTAAGCTGCATCACATGATCGACGACAAGATGCATGCCCGTTCCATTGGTCCGTACTCCTTGATTACGCAACAGCCTCTTGGCGGTAAGGCCCAGTTCGGGGGACAGCGTTTCGGGGAAATGGAAATCTGGGCGCTGGAAGCTTTCGGGGCTGCCAATATCCTGCAGGAAGTGCTTACGGTCAAGTCTGATGACGTGACCGGTCGCGCCAAAGCCTATGAAGCGATTGTGAAAGGGGAAAACATGCCTACGCCTTCGATTCCGGAATCGTTCAATGTATTGGTGAACGAGCTCCGAGGCTTAGGTTTGGAAATCACCTTCAGCAAATAGGCTGGAACCTATATGGGAATGCTTCTCTCTGCAAGAGGCATTCCCAATCTTGATTCACTGCAGAGAAGATTTTTAATATACAATTTAGATTCAAAATATGGCGTCGAGAAAAGAAGGTCCGGTTACGCTGGACTTCAATAAAATCACCATCAGTTTGGCATCTCCCGAAACCATTCTGGAACGTTCCCATGGCGAAGTGACCAAACCGGAGACGATCAATTACCGTACATACAAGCCGGAAAGCGATGGCCTTTTCTGTGAGCGTATCTTCGGTCCGACCAAGGACTGGGAATGCCATTGCGGCAAATACAAAAGAATCCGTTACAAAGGAATCGTGTGCGACCGATGCGGGGTGGAAGTGACCGAGAAGAAGGTGCGCCGCGAACGGATGGGGCATATCCAGCTCGTCGTGCCCGTGGCCCATATCTGGTTTTTCCGCTCCTTGCCTAACAAGATCGGGGCGTTGCTGGGCATCCAGACCAAGAAGCTGGAATCGATTATCTACTATGAGAAGTATGTGGTAATCCAGCCGGGTATCAAAGCGCAGGACGGGATTGAAAAGCTCCAGTTCCTTTCAGATGAAGAATATTATGCCATTATAGACAGCCTTCCTGCTGACAACCAGCTTTTGGACGATGAGGATCCTAACAAGTTCATTGCCAAGATGGGAGGTGAAGCCTTGTACGATTTGCTGAAGGCGATAGATTTGGATGCTTTGTCTTATGAGTTGCGCGACAAGGCGGATCATGAAACTTCTCAGCAACGTAAGCAGGAAGCCTTGAAGCGTCTGAACGTAGTGGAGGCTTTCCGTGATTCGCAGAAGCGGGTGGAAAACCGTCCGGAATGGATGATCATGAAGGTTATTCCGGTCATTCCGCCAGACTTGCGTCCTTTGGTGCCTTTGGACGGCGGCCGGTTCGCTACTTCCGACTTGAACGACTTGTACCGTCGGGTCATCATCCGCAACAACCGTCTGAAGAAATTGATTGAAATCAAGGCTCCGGACGTGATTATGCGCAATGAGAAGCGTATGTTGCAGGAAGCGGTCGATTCATTGTTCGACAATTCCCGCAAGGCGCGTTCGGCCAAAAGCGATGGTGCCCGTATGTTGAAATCCTTGTCCGACAGTTTGAAAGGGAAGCAAGGACGTTTCCGTCAGAACCTGTTGGGTAAGCGTGTCGATTACTCCGGGCGTTCGGTTATCGTGGTAGGCCCTGATTTGAAGATGAACGAAATGGGGCTTCCCAAGGATATGGCGGCGGAATTGTTCAAGCCGTTCATTATCCGTAAGATGCTGGAACGCGGCATTGTCAAGACCGTGAAATCGGCCAAGAAGATTGTGGAACGTAAGGATCCCGTGGTATGGGACATCCTCGAAAACATATTGAAAGGGCATCCGGTGCTGATGAACCGTGCCCCGACCTTGCACCGTTTGGGTATCCAGGCATTCCAGCCTAAGTTGATTGAGGGGAAGGCGATGCGTTTGCACCCCTTGTGCTGTACCGCCTTCAACGCCGACTTCGATGGCGACCAGATGGCAGTCCATGTGCCGCTGGGCAATGCGGCCATTCTGGAGGCGCAGTTGCTGATGCTGGCTTCGCACAACATCTTGAACCCGGCCAACGGGGCTCCTATCACCGTTCCTTCGCAGGATATGGTTCTGGGTCTGTATTATCTGACCAAGGGCCGCAAGAGCGAGGGCGACATCAAGGTGAAGGGCGAAGGCACGATTTTCTACTCTGCCGAGGAAGCCATCATCGCTTTCAACGAGCAGCAGGTGGATATGCACGCTTGGGTCAAGATCCGTCTGACCAAGGAAGACGGCACTCCGTATCTGCTGGAGACGACGGTGGGACGTATCTTGTTCAACCAGGTGGTTCCCAAGGAATATGGTTTCATCAACACCTTGTTGACCAAGAAGTCCTTGCGTGATATCATTGCCGATGTGTTGAAGAAGTGCGGCAATGCCAAGACGGTGAAGTTCCTGGATGATATCAAGAGCATGGGATACCGGACGGCTTACAAGGGCAGTCTTTCGTTCAACTTGGGAGATGTGATTATCCCTCAGGTGAAGGAAGAACTGATTGCCAAAGCCAATTCGGACGTGGAAGAAGTGATGAACAATTACAACATGGGTTTCATCACCAACAACGAGCGTTACAACCAGATTATCGATATCTGGACACATACCAACAACAAGCTGACCAACGCGGTGATGACCCAGCTTTCGTCCGACCGCCAGGGCTTCAATCCTGTGTTCATGATGCTGGATTCCGGAGCGCGTGGTTCCAAGGAGCAGATTCGTCAGCTTTGCGGTATGCGTGGACTTATGGCCAAGCCGCAGAAATCCGGGGCCAGCGGGGGCGAAATCATCGAAAACCCGATTCTCTCGAACTTCAAGGAAGGTTTGTCGGTGTTGGAGTACTTCATCTCTACCCACGGTGCCCGTAAGGGTCTTGCCGATACCGCTTTGAAGACGGCCGATGCCGGGTACTTGACCCGTAGGTTGGTGGATGTGTCGCAGGATGTGATTATTTCCGAAGAAGACTGCCATACACAGCGTGGGTTGATTGCAACGGCATTGAAGAAGAACGATGAAGTGGTTGAATCCTTGTATGAAAGAATCCTGGGTAGGACCACGATCGATGATGTATATCATCCGCAAACCGGCAAGCTGATTGTGAAAGCGGGTGAGGAAATCACGGAAGAAATCGCGCAGGAAATCGAGGATTCGCCGATTGAAGAAGTGGAAATCCGTTCGGTGCTGACTTGCGAGTCCAAGCACGGTGTCTGCGCCAAGTGTTATGGCCGCAACTTGGCTACCAACAAGATGGTCCAGAAGGGCGAAGCGGTCGGTGTCATCGCGGCCCAGTCCATCGGGGAGCCGGGTACGCAGCTTACCTTGCGTACGTTCCACGTCGGCGGGGTTGCCGGAGGCAATACCGGTATCCAGTCGAACATTGTATCCAAATACGACGGTATCCTGGAAATCGACGAGTTGCGTAGCGTGGCTTATGAGACCGCCGAGGGCAGCAAGCATGAAGTGGTAATCGGGCGTTCCGCAGAACTCCGTATCGTTGACCCGAACACCAAGTCGGTTCTGACGACTACGAATATTCCTTACGGGGCTTCGTTGTATGTAAATCCGGGTTCGGAAGTCAAGGCTGGTACGTTGATTGCCGATTGGGATCCGTACAATGCCGTGATTGTTTCGGAAGTGGCCGGTCAGGTTTCTTTCCAGAACTTGGTCGAAAACGTGACATACCGTGTGGAATCGGACGAACAGACCGGTTACAAGGATCGCGTCATCATCGAATCCCGTCAGAAGTCGAAGAACCCCTCGATCAATATTGTTTCTCCGGATGGGGAAGTATTGAAGATTTACGATATTCCTGTAGGTGCTCACGTGCAGTTGGAAGATGCTGCTCAGATCAAGGCTGGAGACATTCTGGTGAAGATTCCGCGTTCGTTCGGCAAATCGGGCGATATCACGGGAGGTCTTCCTCGTGTTACCGAGCTGTTCGAAGCCCGGAACCCGTCCGATCCGGCCATCGTGGCTGAAATCGATGGTATCGTAAGCTTTGGCAAGAAGCTGAAGCGCGGTCACCGCGAAGTCTTGATTACTTCGAAGATGGGCGATGTGAAGTCTTATCTGATTCCTACTTCCAAGCAGATTCTGGCGCAGGAAAACGACTATGTGAAAGCCGGTACTCCTTTGTCGGAAGGCGCGGTTACGCCTGCGGACATTCTGGCTATCAAGGGGCCGATGAAGGTTCAGGAATATATCGTGAACGAGATTCAGGAGGTTTACCGCCTGCAGGGTGTGAAAATCAACGACAAGCACTTCGAGGTGATTGTGCGTCAGATGATGCGCAAGGTGGAAGTGATGGATCCGGGCGATACCAATTTCCTGGAAGGCGAAATGGTGAACAAGGTGGACTTTGTGGAAACCAACGACACGATTTACGGGCAGAAGGTGGTTACCGATGCGGGCGATTCAGAAAACTTGAAAGCCGGCCAGATCGTGACAGCCCGTGCTTTGCGGGACGAAAATTCGGTATTGCGGCGCAAAGGATTGAAGTTGGTGGAAGTACGCGATGCCCGTCCGGCAACGGCACGTCAGGTCCTGCAGGGTATCACTCGTGCTTCGTTGCAGGTGAAGAGCTTCCTTTCGGCGGCTTCGTTCCAGGAAACGACCAAGGTATTGACCGATGCGGCGGTAAGCGGCAAGGTGGATTATTTGGAAGGTTTGAAGGAAAATGCGTTGGTAGGCCATTTGATTCCGGCTGGTACGGGTTTGAAGGAATATCAGAGCGATATCGTGTATTCCAAGGAAGAGTACCAGGAATTGATGGAAGCTGCTGAAAAAGAATAATGATATGGAAAAGAAAGAAAATAAGCTCCAATTGGAATTGCCGGCCGAAGTGGCGGAAGGCATTTATGCGAACCTGGCTTTGATAACCCATTCCCAGGCGGAATTCATTGTGGATTTCATACGGATGATGCCGGGAGTAGAGAAGGCGAGGGTAAAGTCGCGGATTGTGCTGACTCCGCAGCATGCGAAACGTCTGATGCGGGCTTTGGCCGACAATATCCATAAGTACGAAAGCGTGTTCGGGACGATTGTGGAACCGGAAGCGGGGAACACGATTGCGCCGTTCATGAACGTACCGCCGGCGGAAGCGTAGGTAGGCTTATACGGTGGCAGACCGGATTTTTTCTCGATTACGGAAGCGCATAGCAGGCTTTCTGATAGGGAAGGAGTCCGGTCTTTTTTGTAGGAGGCAAGAGCGGTTCCGCGATGCTTCCATGGGCTATGCGATGAAATTTACTACCGATGCAGCCTCGATGCAGGCTGGTTCCGTTACGGTTCTTTCCTGTCTCGGCGGGTTTCGAGGCAGATTTCGGGCAAGCTCCTTTTACATTGTCGGGGCTTTCATTATCTTTGCTCTTTATAAACAGTCTTGTATCTATGATGCATGTAGCAATAGCCGGGAATATCGGCTCCGGCAAGACCACTTTGACCGGGCTTCTTGCCAAGCATTACCGTTGGAAGCCCATGTACGAGGATGTGGATGACAATCCCTATCTGAATAGTTTTTATGAAGATATGCGGCGATGGTCCTTCAACTTGCAGATTTATTTTCTGAACAACCGTTTTCGTCAGATTGTGGATATCCGCAAGAAGGGGAAGAATGTGATTCAGGACAGGACCATTTACGAAGATGCCTATATTTTTGCGCCTAACCTGCATGCGATGGGGTTGATGACCACTCGGGACTTCGAGAATTATTTTTCTCTTTTCGAGCTGATGAATTCCTTTATCCAGGCTCCGGATTTGTTGGTTTATCTCCGGGCCGAAGTTCCGACATTGGTTCGTCAGATCCAGTTGAGAGGGCGGGAATATGAAAGCGGAATCCGTCTGGATTACCTCAAGAGCCTGAACGACCGTTACGAGGATTGGATTTCGCATTACGATCAAGGCAAATTGCTGGTAGTGGATGTGAATGAACTCGATTTCCGGAACAAGCCCGAGGATTTGGGCGCGGTTATCGAGCAGGTGGATGCACAGATAAACGGTTTGTTTTGATACGGGAGGACTGGTTTTTTGGGGGGGGAGAAACTGCTTGTGAGATATATTTGATAGCGAAAATTTAATGGCTATGGGCGTTGTAAATCATTTGAAGCGATTTTTGGCGGAACAGCCCGGGAAAGAAGCTGCCGTTCCCGGCTTGGGTGTATTCTATTCAGGGGAAAAAGACGGTTCCTCTTGCATTTTGTTTAAGGAAGTGAGCCCGACAGATAGGTCTTTCTTGAACTATATCGCCTTTGAGGATAATATTAGCGAGGAGAGTGCTCGGGCTGAAACAGAGAGATGGGTTCGCCAGATATTACAGGAATTGAAATCTTCCGGTACTGTGTACATGGAGGGGGTGGGAAGTTTTTCAATTCTGGCCGATCGGGTGGAATTTGTACCGGTGCTGAACACATCGAAACCCAAAGCGGTGGAATTCGGATTGGAGGAGCCGGCAAACGGAGTCCTGCCGCAGGACTCGGGCAATGTGTCGGCAGAATCCCGGCCCGCACCGGAAGTGGGCAAGCCGGCAAACCTTTCGCAACAAGGTTCGAGTTCGAACCAGATGCGGTCTGTTCAGCGGCCTGTCCAGGGGAATAAGCCCAATGCAGTGTCTTTTGAAAATCGTTCGGACCGCGGCATGCGTGCGGTTCAGAATGATCAGCGTTCGGGCAAAAATGCGTTCCGTCCTGCGCAAGGAGACAACAGGCAACGTTCAATGCGCCCTGCGGCGCCCAATAAAATCGTATTGGAAAATCGTCGTGGAGGGAATAATGGGAATGGTGGCCAGGGAAACAATAGGCGAACCGTGCAGAAAGGGCCGCAACCGGGAGGAAAGAATATTTTTACCCAGTGGTGGTTCCTGCTTTGCTGTTTAGTGGTCGTGCTGCTGATTGTGATTTTGGCGATACGTCCGGTGCGGGAGAGCTTGTTTGGGGCAGGGCAAGTTACGGAAATGGAGTCTTTTGTGCCGGCAAGCGACAGTTTGATGGATGGGAATGCGGCTATAATGCCGGAAGAATCGGATGCTGCGGCTATGGATTTGGTTGGCAAGGAACGACAGGAGGAAGAAAATGAGCAAATCGCTAATGCCGTAATCTCCGGTCAGGTGCAAAGGGAGAAGGCCGAATCGGAAGCCAAGGCGGCACAGACCCGGTCCAAGGGTGTTTCTCCGGCCCAATCCACAGCAAAGCCTGCAGTCCAGGCGGCCTCGTCCGCGTCCTTTGAAGCTCAGGCGCCAAGATTGGGCAAGTTTTATATCATCGTGGGGAGTTTCGCCAACAAGACATACGCGCGGAACAAGTATGACAAGCTGAAATCGGAAGGGTACGTGCCTTTGGCCTTGTATATGGAGACCAAGAATATGTATTACATCAGTGTGAAGACTTGCGCTACAAGGTCTGAGGCTATTCAAGCGAAGGCTTATTTCCAGGGTCAGAAAAAAATGGATTGTTGGATTTTTGAAGCGAAATAAGTAACGGGCCGAATGTGAGGAAGATGCGGCGTTCTTTCCTTGTCGTAGGGAAAAGAACATCGCTTTCCTTGTTTCATAGAAAATAGAGAGATTGTGGGAAAGAACAAGCTAGCTAGATTTGAGGAAAATCTTGGATTCAAGAATCTGTTTCAATTTCCGGCTACCATACAGCCATGGGAAGCGCCTTTGCGCGGGCAATGGAAAGAGGGGTACTACGGGAATGGCAATCCCATCGTATTGGAGATGGGATGTGGAAAAGGGGACTATACGATAGGTTTGGCTCGGCGCTATCCTTATAAGAATTTTGTGGGATTGGATATCAAAGGTGCCCGTTTGTGGAGAGGTTGCAAGACCGCTAGCGAAGAGGCGATGCCGAATGTGGCTTTTGTCCGGACAAGGGCCGAGTTTGTGGAACGGGTGTTCGCTCCCGGAGAAATCTCTGAGATTTGGATTACTTTTCCCGACCCCCAGCCGTCAAAACCGAATAAGCGCTTGTGCTCTCCGATGTTTTTAGATCGGTACAGGAACCTGTTTCCGGAAGGGAAGGGCATCGTGCATCTGAAAACGGACGATACTGATTTGTACGAATATTGCTTGCATGAGGTGGTGGAACCGGCCGGTTATGAAATTTTGGCATCGACGGCCGACTTGTATGCGATGGAAACAGCGCAGAGCGAGGCGGCAGCGGTGCAGACGTTTTATGAAAAACGTTGGCTGGCAGAAGGGAGGAAGATAAAATATTTGGCATTCCGTTTATTGTAGAGTCTGGATTCGAAGACGGTTGCAGTTCCGGAAACGGTAGCATAAGGAGGATGGAAAACAGAATGAAGTTCGTATGGGTCGCAATGTTCTTGTTGGTGGGGGCCCTTTTAAAGGCCCAGCTGCCGCAAGAATCATCTCCGCTTGGGACGCCGGAAGCTGCCATAGACACCGAGACACCTCCATCTGCAGAATTTTCGACTTTGACGCCGGCACAAAGGCGCGATTCTATCCGCAGGGCGAAACTGGCGGGTTTGGCCCGGAACAAGGGAGAGACCGAGTATTTCTATGATTTTTATATGCAAAGCGGTCTTCCCCAGTTCGATACGATGGTTTTTGTTTTGGACGGATTCCAGAAATACGATGCAACCTATCAGCATGGGGATTTTCGGAACAGCCGAGGCAGTTTGGGGATGCCGGATCAGCTGCTTGAATTCAATCCGCGTCAGACGGCGGGTTTCAATCATAGGGTGAACCCTTATTCTTCTTGGTTCTATACCCAGGAAAATACGCCGTTCCTGCAGACAAAGACGCCATATACTTATCTTTATTTCGTTAATAATTTCGGGCAGGACTTGAATTTTTTCCGGGCGATTCATAACCAGAATGTGGCCAGAGGTCTGAATGTCGGGATAGACTTCCGGGTTTATGATGTATACGGGGTCTATAACAATAGCCAGAGCAATCAGTACAATGTAAGGGTGACCGGTAATTACATAACGCGGGATTCCAAGTATCGGATATTGTTCGGTTATATCCATAATGTGGCTGCCGTAGGGGAAAACGGAGGGATGAAAGCGGATTCTGTATTCACGGAGGACATGGAAACGAACCGCTTGCGTGTTCCTGTTTATATGAACAACGCGAAAAGCCGGTGGCGGGAGAACAAGTATTTTTTTAAGCAGTCTTATCATTTTTACGATAACCAAAAAGATACGATTGCGGAAAATAATAGGAGTTTTGGTTTCCTTACACATGCTTTTGAAATACAGGATTTTTATTTTTCATATTGGGATCGGACTTCGGCCTCGGACGGATTGTACCAGAATTTTTATTTGAATCCTACCGAGACGCATGACAAAAGCTGGATGATGAAAATGACCAACCGGGTCTTTTACAGCAGTGCCGATATGGAGAAGATTCCATTCGGTTATGCTTTCAAGTTCGCGGCGGGTTTCAAGAACGAGTATATCCGATGGCATGATTTGCTGGCATTCCGGCAGTGGGTGCAGTGGTTTCCTTTCGCCCAGATACAGATGGATTTTGCTGATCGTTTTGTATTCGATGCCTATCTGGATTTCGGTTTTGGCGGCTATAACCAGTTCGATTTTAGCGGAAGGGCTATGTTCAAGTATTTGTTCAAAGACGATGCCCAGCGGACGCTTTCCAGGAGGGATGGTATCGAGGCGCAGATAGGGGTGAATCGTTTTGAACCCGATTGGATTTACACTTACCATGCTTCCAATCACTTCTATTGGGATAATGATTGGAAGAAGAACCTGGAGGCTTATGTCCAGTTCAAATTCAACCTGAAAGGCTGGTGGTTGCGGGGAAAAGCGGGATTGTTGCAGAATTATACCTTTTTGAAAAAGGACGGGCCGGTGCAGGCGGAAAAGGAATTCTTGGTGGTCAATGTAGTGGGAGGCAAATCTTTGCGGATAGGGAAATACGTGGGTATGGACAATCTGCTGATGTTCGCCTATAGTTCGGCTCCGGAGTACCTGCATGTGCCGTTGTTTTCGATGCAGGAGAATGTATACGGGATTATTCCGATTAAGGATATTGCCGAAGTGCAAGTCGGGGTCGAGGTGATGTACAATACTTCTTATTATGCGGATGCTTATTCGCCGGCCACAACTTCTTACTATTGGCAGGATGAGGTCAAGACGGGGAATTTTGTGATGTTGAACGTTTTCCTGAATTTCAAGGTGAAACGAGCCAATCTTTTTGTCAAGGGGGTGAATATAGCGCAAGGACTTTTCGGATACAATTATATCCAGACTCCCCATTATCCGTTATGGGATCGGTGCGTGCGTTTCGGGGTGTCCTGGCGTTTCTTTGATTAAAATTCGTTCGGGTCTTTCCGGGGCCTTGAGGTCGATAGCATTCTGTCGACGACTTTCTTTGCGGGTTGTTGAAAAATCCCGTGAATATGCGGGAAAAGACTTTGTAAAAACGGCCTCGATTTCTTATTTTTGTCAGTTTGCTGCGGCATCAGTTCCAGGATGTCGCTATGGAAGCGTAGCCGATTGCTGAAATCGGCTATGCTTCTGAATGTGAGAATGTAAAAAATATAGATAATGAGTGAAGTAGAAAAACAAGAACCGGGAACAGGCGCCTATACCGCGCAAAACATCCAGGTATTGGAAGGATTGGAAGCCGTGCGCAAACGGCCTGCGATGTACATCGGCGATGTGAATATGCGGGGTTTGCACCATCTGGTCTATGAAGTAGTGGACAACTCCATAGACGAAGCCTTGGCCGGTTACTGTACCCATGTGGAAGTGACTATTTTCGAGGATAATTCGATTTCGGTCCGGGATAACGGCCGAGGGATTCCTACCGATATGCACCCGAAGGAAAAACGTAGCGCGTTGGAAGTGGTGATGACGGTGCTGCATGCCGGGGGTAAATTCGATAAAGGGACTTACAAGGTTTCCGGCGGTCTGCATGGGGTCGGTGTTTCCTGCGTGAATGCGCTTTCTACCCATATGCAGGTGGATGTATTCCGTGAAGGCAAGCATTTTGTACAGGAATACGAGAAAGGCAAGCCTTTGTATGCGGTCAAGATGGTCGGCGAATCGGATGACCGCGGGACTTTGGTTACTTTCAAGCCCGATCCGGAGATTTTTTCGGTGACCGAATACGATTATGACATCCTTTCGGCCCGTTTGCGGGAACTGGCATTCCTGAACAAGGGTTTGCGGCTGAGCCTGACCGACCGCCGGGTTCAAAATGAGGAAGGTATCTATAAGAGCGACAGCTATTATTCCGCCAACGGGCTCAAGGACTTCCTGGCCTATCTGGATTCCAGCCGCAATGTCCTGATGCAGGAGCCTATCTATATCGAAGGCGAGAAAAACGGCGTGCCGGTAGAATTGGCCATGGAATATAATGATGGCTTCTCCGAAAACCTTCATTCGTATGTCAATAACATCAATACGATAGAGGGTGGTACCCATTTGACCGGTTTCCGTCTAGGCTTGACAAAGACACTGGGGGATTATGCCCGGAAATCGGGCATGCTTGACAAGCTTGACAAGCAGAAGATCGAGATCAAGGGGGACGACTTCCGCGAAGGCTTGACCGCCGTCATTTCGGTCAAAGTGTCCGAGCCGCAGTTTGAAGGCCAGACCAAGACCAAATTGGGCAATAGCGAGGTTTCGGCGGTGGTGTCCCAATTGGTGAGCGAGAAGCTGGCTTATTTCTTGGAAGAACATCCCAAGGAAGCCAAGATGGTCGTGGACAAGGTGATTCTGGCTGCCCAGGCTCGTCATGCCGCCCGCAAGGCAAGGGAGTTGGTTCAGCGCAAAAGTGTTTTTTCCGGCAATAGCCTGCCGGGCAAGCTGGCCGACTGCTCCGAGCGGAATCCGGAGCTTTGCGAGTTGTTTCTGGTCGAAGGGGATTCGGCCGGTGGAACCGCCAAGCAGGGACGCGACCGCAAGACTCAGGCTATCCTGCCTTTGCGAGGCAAGATTCTGAATGTGGAAAAAGCCATGCAGCATAAGGTTTTTGAAAGCGAGGAAATCAAGAATATTTATACGGCCTTGGGCGTAAGCCTCGGCACGGAAGAAGACAGCAAGGCTTTGAACATGGAAAAGCTCCGTTACCATAAGGTAATCATCATGACCGATGCCGATGTGGACGGAAGTCATATTACCACGCTGATTCTTACGTTCTTTTTCCGCCACATGCGCGAGATGATAGAGCAGGGTTACGTCTATATAGCTACTCCGCCTTTGTTCTTGGTCAAGAGAGGCAAGGAAGAACGCTACTGTTGGACGGACGAAGAGCGTACCGCCTTGATTAACGAGTTGAGCGAAGGGGGCAAGGCCAAGGTGACAGTGCAACGTTACAAAGGTCTTGGTGAAATGAACGATGTTCAGTTGTGGAGTACCACGATGGATCCGGCGCATCGTACCTTGCGTCAGGTGACGATAGAAAACGCTACCGAAGCCGATAGGGTTTTCTCGATGCTGATGGGGGATGATGTGGAACCCCGTCGGGAGTTCATCGAACAGAACGCCAAGTATGCCAATATCGATGCCTAAACCCTAATTCCAGAGAGAAATGACAGGAAACAGGAATAAGACCCGGGTACTGATTTTAGGATCGGGCGGCCGGGAAAGCGCTTTGGCGCAGAAGATTTCCCAAAGTGCGCATTTGGACAAGCTTTTTGTGGCACCGGGCAATGCCGGGACTCTGCAATGGGCGGAGAATGCGGAACTGGATCCGATTAATTTTGCCCAAGTCAAGGATTTCATCATCGAGAACGATATCGATATGCTGGTAGTCGGGCCGGAAGATCCCCTGGTGCGGGGAATCCATGATTATTTCCAGGCCGATGCCAATTTCCGGGACTTGGCGATAATCGGTCCTTGGAAGGCGGGTGCCCGTTTGGAGGGCAGCAAGCAGTTTGCCAAGGAATTCATGCAAAGGGCGGGTATTCCGACAGCGGCTTATGCTTCGTTCGATGCCTCTCGGTTGGATGAGGCCAAGGCTTTCCTGAACAAGATGCAATCTCCTTATGTGCTCAAGGCCGATGGGCTGGCAGCCGGGAAAGGGGTTCTGATTGAGCCTGACAAGGCAGCGGCCGAAGCGGCTTTGGAAGAAATGCTGGTAGGGCACAAGTTCGGGAATGCTTCGGACAAGGTGGTGATAGAGCAGTTTCTGCAAGGCGTGGAACTGTCAGTGTTCGTGCTGATTGACGGTGAGCATTACATGATTCTGCCTGAAGCCAAGGATTATAAGAAGGTGGGCGAAGGCGACACAGGCTTGAATACCGGCGGCATGGGTTCGGTCTCTCCGGTGCCTTTTGCCGGCAAGGACTTCATGGCCAAAGTGGAAGAACGTATCGTGAAGCCGACGGTTGCCCAGTTGCGCAAGGAGCATATCCCGTATTCGGGTTTCCTGTTCATCGGCCTGATGAATGTGGATGGCGACCCGTATGTGATTGAATACAATGTCCGTATGGGAGATCCTGAAACCGAGTCGGTGATGCCGAGGATAGATTCGGATATGGTGGATTTGCTTTGGGCAGTTCATGACCGTAGGCTGGACAAGATGGAATTGAAAGTGAAGGCCGAAGCGGCTGCCTGCGTGATGTTGGTTTCGGGAGGCTATCCTGGATCTTACGGGAAGGGCTATCCGATTGAAGGTTTGGGAGATACGGACAAAGATACGCTGCTGTTCCATGCGGGCACGAAAGCCGATACGGAAGGCCGTGTGCTGAGTTCCGGCGGTCGAGTCTTGGCGGTCACCACCTTGGCGCCTACTTTGGCCCAAGCTTTGGAAAAGACCTACAAGGAAGTGGAAAAGATACATTTCGACAAGATGTATTACCGCAAAGACATAGGCAAGGACGTATGCAGATAGATTACAAGGAAACAGTCCTGGACAATGGTCTCCGGGTTCTGGTCCACAAGGATGATACCACTTCGATGGTGGCTTTCAACCTGATTTACGATGTGGGTTCCAAGGACGAGAATCCGGAGAAGACCGGGTTCGCCCATCTTTTCGAACATTTGATGTTCAGCGGGTCCAAGCATGTGAAGGATTTCGATATGGAACTGGACCGGGTGGGCGGATCGAACAATGCATTCACCAATAACGATTTCACTAATTATTATATCCTGATACCCAAGGATTCCCTGGAAGTGGCGTTCCGCATAGAGAGCGACCGCATGTCGGATTTGACAATCAATCAGAAGAAACTGGATATCCAGAAAGGGGTTGTCATCGAGGAGTTCAAGGAAAGATGCCTCAATCAGCCCTATGGGGATTCCGATTTGCTGGTCCGCCCGTTGAGCTACAAGGTGCATCCTTATGCTTGGTCCACGATAGGCAAGAGCGTGGAGCAGATCGAATCGGTTTCGCTCAAGGATGTCAGGGAGTTCTATGCCACTTATTACAAGCCGGACAATGCGATTCTGACGGTGGCCGGACCGGTGGAAGCCGAGGAAATCTTCGAGATGAGCCGGAAGTGGTTCGGGCATATTCCAAGAGGGAACCGGCCTCCGAGGCGCTTGCCGGTGGAACCCCAGCAGAAGGAAGCCCGGAGGGAATCGGTGACGAGGGACGTGCCAGCCAATGCGTTGTACAAGACATACCATATAGGCGAGCGGCTGAGCGATGATTTCTATGTGTTCGATTTGGTATCGGATATACTCTCCAACGGGGAGTCTTCCCGTTTCTATACCCGTTTGGTCAAGGAAAAGAAGCTGTTCAACAGCGTGAACGCCTACGTTTCGGGAGACATAGAAGCGGGATTGTTCCTTGTGTCCGGATTTTTGGAAGAAGGGGTGGCGTTCGAAACGGCGGAGAAGGCGGTGGATGAGGAAATAGCGCGCCTTGTGCAGGAAGATATTCCCGAAATGGAATTGCAGAAGGTCAAGAACAAGGTGGAAGCCGCATTGCTTTATTCCAATATGAAAGCGATGGACAAGGCGATGAATCTGGGCTATTTCGCTTTGATGGGAGATGCTTCTGTGCTGAGCCGGGAGGATGCGAAATACCGCGCGATCCAAGCCGGGGACATGCAGGAGGCGGTGGCCCGCTGCCTGCGGCAGGAGAATAGCAATACCTTGTATTACAAGGCCTCCGGAAATGCCGGGCCGGCCTGTATCATGGAGGAAGAAGAATGAGATTCGATTACGATAAACTGAGGCCTCGGACAAGGCGCTTGGCCAACGGGATTCCTCTATACACGTTCCCGGATTCGCATATAGACTTGGTCCGTTTGGAATTCATTTTCGAGGCAGGGAGCTATTACCAACAGAAAATCATGCAGGCAGGAGCGTCCTGTTACCTGTTGGGGACGGGCACGGAACACTATACGGCTCAGGCTTTATCCGAGAAAATCGATTATTTCGGGGCTTATGTAGAGCGCTACCCGGACCGGGACCAGGCTTCGATTGTCTTTTCGTGCATGAGCCGTTATTTCGACCGGATTCTGCCGCTTTGCGAAGAAGTGGTACGGCATTCGGTCTATCCGGAAGAAGAACTGGATACTTATCTGCGCAAGGAACATCGTCGTTTCCTGGTCAATGCACGGAAAGTTTCGGAGGTTTCCCGGCGGGCTTTCTATTCCACGATGTTCGGGCCGGAACATCCGTACGGGGTCGTGGTCCAGGAAGAGGATTTCAAAAAACTGGAAGCTGCCGATTTACGGAAATTCTACAAGAAGCAGTATGTGGCCGAGAATTGCAGCATTGTCTTGGCCGGGAATTTCACCGAAGCCCATTGCAAGGCCTTGGATGATGCTTTTGGAGGCAAGGATTGGAGCGGGGAGAGGGCGGACAAGGAACATGGTCCGCAGACGCCCTCCTTTTCGGCCAGCCGGCGGGTGGATGTGCCGATGGAAGGTTCTTTGCAGGCTTCTGTCCGTATCGGGATGCCGGTCTGCGACCTCAAGAGCGAGGATTTTCCGGTATTCAAGGTGGTGGATTATGTGTTGGGCGGTTATTTCGGATCCCGTCTGATGCGCAATATCCGGGAGGAGAAAGGTTATACGTACGGGATTTCGTCCTATGTGATACCTTTGCGGTTCCAGCCCGTCTGGATGATCAGTTCCGAAGTCAAGGCCGATAGCACGGAATTAGTGATTGCCGAGATAGGAAAAGAAATAGACAAACTCAGACGCAAGGAGATATCGGAAGACGAGCTGGATTTGGTCCGCCATGCGTATATGGGGGATTTCATGCGGGAATTGGATGGGACTTTCGAATTGGCCGAGCGGATGAAGTTCTTTACTTTGATTGGCCAAGGTCCTGAATTCTACGAGCGGAACGAGGCTGTGCTGTTCTCGATCACGCCGGAGCAGATAAGGGACGCGGCAAGGCGGTTTTTGGATAGGGCTGAGTTCTGTACGGTGACTGCCGGAGCAAGCAGCGGCGTGTGATAACGGGTTCTGACACGCCGCCAACCGGTAGGGAATGGTGGTGGCCGGGATTGAATGTTATGGATTTCAAATGCATAAGAATAGATGATGGAAAATAAACGGAAATGGTGGTGGCAGATGGGGATGTTGCCCGTTCTGCTTTTTCTCTTGGTGGAAAGCGGATGGGCGCAGCAATCTCCTTCGCAACAAGGAAAGGCGCAGGAGAAGAAACCTGTCGTCTTGCCGGAGACACCGGGGATATTGAAAGGGATAGGCATCTCGGACGATGTGGATACTTTGCTGATGTACCAAGCCTTATACCGGAGTTCGAATCCTGACAAGGGGTATCGGATTCTGATTTTCTCGCAAAGCGGGAATTACTCCAAGAACGCGGCCATGGAGGCATTGGAGAACTTCCAGCTGCTTTATCCGGACGAAAAAGTTTACTTGGTGTTCGAGGAGCCCTATTTCAAGGTGAAAGTGGGAAATTTCACAAGCCGGATTGAAGCCTCGTTGTATTTGAAAAGTATCAAAGCGGACTATCCTTATGCCTTTGTGATAAAGGATGTGCTGGATATGAAAGAATATCTGAGCGAGGAAAACCTGGAATGAGGAAGATGTTGGCCAACCGGGATTCGAACCCAGAATAACAGAACCAAAATCTGTTGTGTTACCGTTACACCATTGGCCAATCGGAACAGGGCGCAAAAGTACCACGCTTTATTTAAAAATGCAAGTCCGTATTTGAAAAAATAAGAAAACCGGATCGGGTTTTGGCTGGATGAACGTTGAGGAAAAGAGAAAATAATGTATATGAAGACGAACATTCATTTTGATTGGAAGAAAATAGGGCCTCATGTCGTGGCCATTGTGCTATTCTTTTTATGGAGTTTCCTTTATTTTGCTCCGGTGGTGTTAGGAGAGAAGGATATGGGGCAGGGTGATGTGCATAGCTGGTTCGGAGCCCAACAAGAATCCAGGTTGTGTTATGAGCAGACCGGTGAAAGGACGGATTGGAGCAATGTGGCTTTTGGAGGGATGCCGACAGTGGGTTCGGAAGGAACCAATATCTACAATAAAGTCTTTCCTCGTGTGATGATGGGAGGGTTGCCTGTCTTGAATGCGGGAATCCTGTTCTTTTACATGATTGGGGTTTATATCCTGCTTTGCGTGTTAGGGTGTTCGTCCTGGCTTTCGTTCATTGGCGCGATAGCTTATGCATTTGCTACTTATAATGTGGTAATTATCGATGCCGGCCATGTCAACAAATGTTGGGCGATGGCCACGATGGCTCCCATTTTGGCTGGCGTGATACTCTGTTTCAAAGGAAAATATCTCTGGGGCGCTCTGCTGACTTTGGTGTTCACAGGGATGCATATCATGTATTCCCATCAGCAAATCACTTATTATCTGTTGATAATGTTGGTGGTGCTGGCGATTGCCTATGGAATCGATGCCTGCAGGCAGAAGCAGATGAAGACGTTTTGGAAAGGAGGCGTGCTTGCCTTGGGTATGGCTATCATTTCCTTGCTGCCATCTTTGGGCGGATGGTTGGTGACCTATGATTACAGCAAGGATACGATGCGTGGCGGCGCGGTCCTCAAGCAGAATCCGCAAGGGGAGAACGAAGGGACCGGGCTGGAGAGGGATTACGCTTTCCAATGGAGTTATGGGAAAATGGAAAGCATGACCCTGCTGATTCCTCAGTTCTATGGCGGGAGCAGCCATTATACGATGCCGGACGATTCGGAAACCAACCAGCTGCTGCGTCAGTCCGGCCAGCAGGCCTCGATGCTTCCGATGTACTGGGGCGACCAGCCTTTCACGTCCGGGCCGGTTTATGTGGGGGCGATTATCTGCCTGCTGTTCGTCCTCGGGCTTTTTGTGGTGAAAGGCCCTTTGAAATGGTGGCTTTTGGTGGTAACCGTCATTTCCTTGGTTTTATCCTGGGGGCGGCATCTGGCTTGGCTCAACGATTTCCTTTTCGATTACTTGCCTTTGTACAATCGTTTCCGGACGCCATCGATGGCATTGATTATTGCCGAACTTTCGATGACGGTGTTGGCGGTATTGGCCTTGAAGACTTTGTTTTCGACACCCCGGCAGGAAGTGTTGCGTTATAAGAAAAACATGTTGGCTTCCGTGGGCATTGCCGGCGGTCTCTGCTTGATTTTCGCTTTGTTCGGCAAGTCCATGTTCAGTTTCGAGGCGGCGGGCGATGCCCAGTATCCGCAAATCCTGCAAGATACTTTGCAGGCGGACCGGGCTAGTTTGCTGGTGTCGAGCGCATGGCGTTCCTTGGTCTTTATCTTGTTGGCTTCGGCTGCGCTTTGGCTGTATATGAAGAATAAGCTCAAGTCGATGGCTGCGATTACTGTCCTTGCTGTCTTGGTAGTGGCGGATATGTGGTATATAGACCGCAAGTATGTAGGCGAACAGAGTTTTTCTCCCAAGCGTGCCGTGCGTGCCGTGATACCGGATGCCATTGACAGGGCGATTCTGGAGGATCCGGAATTGAAGGCGAACCCAGATCCGGATTATCGGGTATTCAATCTTACTACCAGCACGTTCAATGATGCGAAGACTTCCAATTTCCATAAGTCGATAGGGGGATACAGCCCGATGAAGTTGCGTCGTTATCAAGATATTATCGATTATCATCTGAGCGGGCTGAACGGAATTACGATGAATGTGTTGAATATGCTCAATACTCGCTATTTCATTGTGCCGGGTTCGCAGGGACAGCCGATGGTGCAGAAGAACCCGGAGGCCTTGGGACATGCCTGGTTTGTGGACAGCGTGCGTTGGGTCGATTCCCCGGACGAGGAAATAGTGGCTTTGTACGATTTCGATCCGGCTCGGACGGCTGTTATCGACAAGGTTTGGCGGGGTAAAGCGGGATTAGAGGCTGCGGTTTATCCGGAAGATTCGGCTTCTTGGGTTCGTTTGACTTATTATCAGCCGAATCATTTGAAATACGAGTATGCTTCCTCGATAGAGCGGCCTTTGGTGTTTGCAGAGGTTTACCATAGGACTTGGAGGGCGTTCGTGGATGGAGAAGAGGTACCCCTGTATCAGGTGAATTATATTTTGAGGGGAGTGACGGCTCCGGCCGGGAAGCATGTGGTGGAACTCAAATGCCGTAACAAGATCAAGGCAGCCAGCGGCTGGATGACGAATACGGGTTCGATAATCAATGGCTTGTTGATTTTAGCTTTGATAGCCATGTTGATTTGGAAGCCTCAATCAAGAAAGACGGTCGAGACCAAAATTGAGGCAGGACAGGCTGCCGCAGGCAAGGAGTAAATTAATGCCCTGCATGGGGGATAATAGATAGAACAGTGGAATTGAAGTATTCGATAATCATTCCGGTCTACAACAGGCCGGACGAGATGGCGGAGATGCTGGAAAGCCTCGATGCCCAGACGGAAAGGAATTTTGAGGTTGTCGTAGTGGAGGATGGGTCTTCCAAGCCTTGCAAGGACGAGGTGGACCGCTATGCCGGGAAGTTGGAAATCCAGTATGTCACCAAGCCGAACACGGGGCGGAGCGATACTCGGAATGTGGGAATGCAGAAGGCCAAGGGGAATTATTTCCTTTTCTTTGATTCGGATTGCATTCTGCCACCGGAATATATGCAGACCCTGAATCGTTGCCTGAGGGAAAATTACGTGGATTGTTTCGGAGGGCCGGACCGGGCATTGGCTTCGTTTTCTCCGGTGCAGAAGGCGGTGAATTTCGCGATGACTTCGTTTCTGACCACGGGTGGAATCCGGGGAAGCGGCAAGGTCTGCATGGAGAAATTCAACCCGCGCTCGTTCAATATGGGCTTTTCCCGGCAGGTTTACGAGAAAGTGGGCGGTTTTGCGGACATGTTCGGGGAAGATATCGACTTGAGCATCCGGATCCGGGAGGCGGGTTTTAGCATCGCTTTGTTCCAGGAGGCCTCGGTCTATCATAAACGCCGGGTGAATCTGAAGAAGTTTTTCCGGCAGGTCTATAATTTCGGCCAGGCAAGGATTTTCCTGTTCAAGTTGCATCCGGGTTCGTTGAAGCTGGTGCATGCTTTGCCGGCTTGTTTCGTATTAGGGGAACTTGCCATTATCCTGTTGGCGGTTTTGCATTCGCCTTACTGGCTGTTGCTGCTTGCTTTGTATGCGTTGATGCTTTTCTTTGCTTCCTTGATCAAGAACAAGTCGTTGAAGATTGCGGCTTTGTCGATTCTGACGGGTTTTGTGCAGCTCAATGGCTATGGTTGCGGTTTTCTGAAGGCGTTTTGGACGAAGGTGGTGTTGGGGAGGAAGCTGGAGACGGGAGAGAAGCTGAAGAAGGCGTATAACAAATAAACCTCTCCCTCGGAGAAGGGCTCAAAATCCCATGAAAAAAGGGGAAAAGCGGAAAGCTTTTGCTAAAAGCAAGAACT
>JADIMZ010000136.1 GCA_017694335.1 Candidatus Pullibacteroides excrementavium | reverse complement strand
CTTGAAAATTGAACTCAAGATTCTCGATGCTCCGTTTCTTCTTGCTGAGCTGGTTGCTGTTTGCGCCTTGCGTTTTCCATTTCAGTACCACATAGGTTCGTTCTTTGTATATCCTTATATGTCGGACATGTTTCAGGTATTCCAAGCTGAAGATTTGATCTTCGCCCAGGTTGACGTCGGTTCGGAACCGGATTTGGTGTTCCTGTATGATTTTTCGTCTAAAGAATTTGTTGGAACAGTTGTAGATATGGTTCCGGTACGGATTGTATTCCCCGAAAAGGAAGTCCACAATGGCCTTGTTTCCTGTCTTGTCATGGATTTTTTTCATTCCGGCATGCATCTCCGGATGAATTCGTATTTTGCCGTTCGGGTCGATTTGGCCTGACCGGGTTCCTTTCATGATGTAGTCGATGTCGGTATTGTGGGCGGCCTGTATGGCATCCAGATGCTGGGGCAGGATGGCATCGTCGGAATCTATGAAAGCAATCCAGTTTCCGTTGGCTTGTGCGATGCCGGCATTCCGTGCTGTGCCGACACCGGCATGAGGTTGGGAAATGAAGCGGATCCGGGGCTCTTTGGCCGTGTATTGCAGGCAGATATCTTGGCTTCCATCCTGGCTTCCGTCATCTATCAAAAGAATCTCGAAATCTTGGAAATTGGCATGGAGAATAGACTCTATGCAGTGCGGTAGCGTGTGCTGTCGGTTGTAAACCGGAATGATGATGGAAAGTTCGGGTGGGTTCATGACGGGCAAAGGTAGCTAATTGTGCTAAAAGTGTAACACTTCTGTTACAGTAGTGTCTCATTTTGTTACACTTTTGCGGGATTGAAGAGGATTGCTTCTGTTGATTATCAATGTTTTGTGTTGCATGGCATGGATTTTGCATCCTATTTGTATGTTTCGCGATGCCGAACGCGAGGGGACGATGGTTTTGCGGGGGTGTCCGCAGGTCTGATTGATGCCTTTGGATGCAATGTGCGGGAATTTCGCGGCATCGGCAATAGAAAACAAAATTCAGGATTATGGAACTGAAGTCGTTTTTCCGGTATTTGGGCCGAAACAAGACCTACACCTTGATTAACGTGATAGGCTTCGCCCTCTCGTTGGCATTCGTGATTTTGACGATGGCCTACACTTGGCAGGAAAGCACGGTGGACCATTTCCATGAGGATGCGGACAGGATACAGCTGGCTTTCAATCAGAATCCGGAATCCGGCTGGCAACCGGGAGACGATTGGATTGTGGCAGAGGCGTTAAAGGGGCGTTTTTCGGACGTAGAGGATGCTTGCCCGGTTTATTATATGCAGGAAAGGACTGTCAGCCTGCGGACTATGGAACAAGAAGTGAAAGTCCATGCCTCGTTTTCCGAAAGCAATTTCTTTACCTTCTTTTCCTTCCCTTTGGTGTCGGGCGAACCGGAAAAGGTGCTGCAAGACCCGTACAGCGTGGTTCTTTCCGAGCCTTTGGCGCAAAGACTGTTCGGGAAAGAGAATCCGATAGGGCAGAGTTTGAAGCTCGATGATTCGGTCTATGTCAAAGTCAGCGGAGTCATGAAGCCGTTTAGGAACAGCCTGCTTTCGGGTACCGACGTGCTTCTTCCGATGCCGAGGACGGCAGAGTGCCTGCCCTATTCTTTGGAAAAGGAATGGGGCTATATGACAGTGACATTGACCTTTGTCAAGATGCATCCCGGCCACGACATGAACAATCACCGGCAGGAGGTGCTTGAATTTTACAAGGAGCAGGGCTACGGCATCTTTGATGAAAAGGGCTTTGTGAATTGCAACGATGTATGGTTCGTGCCTTTGAAAGAGGTGCATTTGGGCGGTTTCAAGCCCTCGGTAGTCAGTGCGGAAACCTGGCATGGGCAGAATGTGGTGTTGCGGTACGGGGATGCCGCCTTGGTTCGCCTGTTATGGACGGTCAGCATTTTAGTCCTGCTTTTTGCCATTATCAATTACATCAATCTGACCTTGGCCTCGTCCGAGTTCCGTGTCAAGGAGGCGGCGACCCGGAGGCTGCTGGGGGCGGCACGTTGGTCCGTCCAGTTGCGTTTGATGTCCGAAACGGTCTTCCTCACGTTTTTGTCTTTTCTGATAGGTCTTCTGCTGGCCTTGGCGTTCGAACCCGAATTCAGCGGTATCTTGCAGAAACCGGTTGATATGGGGCTGCTGTTTTCGCCCGGCGGTGTGGCGTTGGCGGTGCTTCTGCTGTTGGTGGTGGGTTTGGTGGCCGGTGGATTGCCTTCGGTGCTGATTTCCTCGTTCAAGCCTATCGATATCGTGAACGGAAGATACCGGCTTCGTTCCAAGATGTCTTTGGGCAAGACGTTTTTAGTGTTCCAGAATATGGCTACTTTTCTGATGCTTTCGCTGTCGGTGGTCATATCCATGCAGATTCGCCATTTGATAAAGGCGCCTTTGGGGTATGATACCTTGAATGTTTTGGAAGTGGAGTTTCCGGGCTGGAATCTTTCTGTCAAGCAAGTGGTTTCGGACAAGCTGTCGGCTTTGCCTTGCGTGAAACGTTTCGGCTGGGGCGTGGGTTCGCCTCTTTCGGGCGGTTCGGTGATGGCCTTTGGCAATGTGGACGGTTCCATGGAACTTGTGCCTGTATGTACCATGGATTCAGTGGCTTTTGACCTTTTCGGATTTGAGGTTCTGCGAGATAACAGGGCTTCGGTGCCGGGGGGCTATTTCCTGACTCCGGCTTCTTTGGCTTTTTTGAATACTTCGCTGGATGCCGATATGATAGAAGGCTTGAAGCTGCCGATTAGCGGGGTGGTGCAGAATATCCGCCTTTCCAATATTTTGCAGGACTATGCTTCGGTCTTGATTCAATTGAGCGAGAATGTGCAGACGGATTACATGCAGCTTTGGGTGGAAGTGCAGGGAAATGCGGGCGATGCCTATAAGGAGGTGGACCGGGCAATCCGGGAAACGCTGGAAGATGAATTCCGGGTAGACTTTATGGATGCCAAGGTCAGGGACAGTTTTGTCAATCAATTGCAGTTGCAGGAAATCGTGACACTCTTTTCTTTGGTGGCCTTGCTGGTATCGGTTTTAGGTTTGGTGGCGATGTCGGTGTTCTATATGCGCCAGCGTTTGAAGGAGGTGGCGGTACGCAAGGTGTTCGGGGCGGACAACCGGCAGGTGTTCTGGCATCTGGTCAAGCCGTTCATGGCCTATGTGGCTATCGGCATTGTTTTAGGCCTGCCCTTGGCTTGGTATTTGTCGGAGACTTGGTTAAAGGCATTTTCCTACCGTTTGCATGCCTATGGATGGCTTTTCTTGCCGGTAGCGGCCTTCTGCCTCTTGGTCTCGTTCGCGGCGGTCGGCATCCAAGGCCGTATCGCCTCCCGGACCAATCCCGCCGAGAACATCAAGACGGAGTGAGGGTGGCTTGTAAGGAGACAGGTGGGTTCATTCTTTTATTTAGGAGCAAAACGCAGATATTGAGCAATTAAAAACGGGAAATTATGGAACTGAAGTCGTTTTTCCGGTATTTGGGCCGAAACAAGACCTACACCTTGATCAACGTGATAGGTTTCGCCCTCTCGTTGGCATTCGTGATTCTGACGATGGCCTACACTTGGCAGGAAAGCACGGTGGATCATTTCCATAAGGATGCGGACAGGATATACATTGCTGTGAATAAGACGGCTGAAGGCTGGTGGGAAGCGGGGGATGCCTTGCCGGTGACCTATTGGTACAAGGAAACATTTCCGGAAGTGGAAGATGTATGTCCTGTGGTCAGTGTTAAGGATGTAGCGGTAGAATGCCGGGGCGGCCAGCAGGAGGCCGTAACCTTGTTCACGGAAGATAATTTTTTCTCTTTCTTTTCTTTCCCCTTGGTTTGGGGCAGTCCGGAAACCGTGTTGGATGATCCATACAAGGCGGTGTTGAGCGAGCGTTTCTCCAAGCAGCTTTTCGGGGAAGGGAATCCGGTGGGCAGGACGTTGCGGATAGCCGACTCAATCCTGGTGGAGGTTGGCGGCGTGATGAAGGATATGGAGAAGACCGTGCTGCCATCGGCAGACCTGCTTTTGCGTGTGGAAAGGGCCCGCGACTTTAATCCTGGCCTAACTCGCGAGAGTACCAACAACGCGGGGGTGTCTATTACTTGTCTTAAAGCCGTTCCTGGCAAAGACATGAACGATTACAGGCAGAAAGCTTTGGACATGTACAAGCGGAAAGGCTATTGGATTTTCGATTCCAATCAAGTCTTTTTTGCCCATACCGATGTGGCGTTCCTGCGGATAGACAAGGCCTATTTGGCCAAGACCGGACAGGTTCCTTCGGTGTTGGATTCCGATACCATGAACGAATGGCTTTTTTTCGACCATTACACGCTTCGTTCCGGTGACCGGATGCTGATTCGTTTGCTGTGGGTTTTGGTGTTGATTGTCTTGGCTTTTGCTTTGTTCAATTATATCAATCTTTCCATGGCGCAGGCGCAGTTCCGTTTCCGGGAGGCGGCTTGCCGGAGGTTGGTCGGCGCTTCCCGGCTTTCGGTGCGGTGCCGATTGATGGTGGAATCGTTTTCCTTGACATTGGCATCGTTCCTATTGGCGCTGTTGTTGGCTTTTGCATTCCACCCTTATGCGGAACACTTGTTGCAGGAAGAGATCGATTTGTCAGTACTGGGTAGTCCATCGGGCATGGGCCTTTGTTTGTTTTTGGTGGGGTTTGTCAGCTTGTTGTCAAGTTGGATTCCTTCCGGCATCGTGGCTTCGGTGAAGCCTCTCGATGTGATGAAAGGTTCTTTTCGCCGATGTTCCAAAGGTCGGTCGGGCGCATTGTTCGTAGGATTCCAATCGGCAGTTACTTTTATCTTGATGTCCTTGGCGGTTGTGTGTACGGTTCAGGTTTATGCCTTGATTCACGCGCCTTTGGGATACAGGACGACGAATGTGCTGGATGTGGGGTGTTCGATTCCCGTCTGGTATGAAGAAGGAGGCGAAGAGGCTTTTTATGTGGCCTTGGAGCAAGTCCGCCGGATTCCGGGGGTGGAACGGGTCGGCTTGGCTGTGAACCTGCCAGCGTCTGATGGTAATAATATAAGTGCATGGTATAATGACAGATGGATGTCTGCTTATTGGGCAACTATGGATTCTACAGCTTTCCATATCATGGGTTTCGATGTGCTGCGGGATAACCGGACGGCATATCAGGGAGGGTGTTTCCTGAACAGGAGCGCTTACGGGGCGATGGGATTGCCTGTGGATGCCGATTATGTGGAGATGCGGAACGAGTACGATGGGAGGGTGTATCTGAAGCGGGTTCCGTTGCGCGGCATGATAGAGGATGTGCGGCATCGGAATGTCTTGAGTGAAGCGGAACCCTATTTTATCGAAGTCTATGATGATTATTCTCGATACGATGATTCTTTCTGTGATTTGGTAGTGGAGGTTTCGGGCGACCCGATTGCTGTTTACCGTTCGGTGGAGGCTGTGGTGGCGGACTGTTTCGGGCCTGAGGCGGGGACGGAAATATCTTTTTTGGATCAGAATGTGCAGAATACGTTTGTCCAGCAGATTCGTCTTAACCGGCTTTTGATTCTCTTTTCTTTGGTGGCCTTGCTGGTCTCGCTCTTGGGCTTGGTGGCGATGTCGGTGTTCTATATGCGCCAGCGTTTGCAGGAAGTGGCGGTGCGCAAGGTGTTCGGGGCGGACAATGGGCAGGTGTTCTGGCATCTGGTCAAGCCGTTCATGGCCTGCGTGGGCATCGGCATCCTGCTTGGCTTGCCTTGGGCTTGGTACTTGACCGATTTATGGATTTCGGGTTTCTCTTACCGGGTTTCGGGCATCGGCTGGCTTATGGCCTTGGTAGCGGCCTTCTGCCTCTTGGTCTCGTTCGCGGCGGTCGGCATCCAAGGCCGTATCGCTTCCCGGACCAATCCCGCCGAGAATATCAAGACGGAGTGATGCGGTATTTTTTGGAATAATTATTAACTTTGTAACAAATAGTATATTATTTATAATGGTTGTAATTTTTATGTTATGAACAATATAATAGCGTTTAATGTTTCAAGTCCGAATGATGTGGCCAAGCAGATTGCCGCAAGGGTCAAGGCAAGGCGTTTGGAATTGAATCTGACGCAGGAAGGCTTGGCGGCCAGGTCGGGGATGAAGTTCGCGACATACCGCCGTTTTGAACAGACCGGAGAAATTTCATTGCGCGGATTGCTTCAGATTGGATTTGCGTTGAATGCGCTTTCCGATTTCGATGCGCTTTTTGCGCATAAGCAATACCAGTCATTGGACGATGTCTTGAGCGAGCAAGACCTTGTCCGTAAAAGAGGCAGGAAAAATGAATAGCCTGAGGCAGATAGAAGTGGTTTATGGCAATAGGCCGATCGGACGGTTGGCATTGACGAAAGAGGGCTTGTGCGCGTTTGAGTATTCGGCCGAATGGCTCGGTTCGGGATTCTCGATATCTCCGTTCGAATTGCCTTTGAAGAGCGGGGTTTTTATCGCAAAGTCTCGTCCGTTCGATGGAGGCTTCGGTGTTTTTGATGATTGCCTTCCCGATGGATGGGGATTGCTTGTTCTTGACAGGTATTTGCAGCAGAACGGCATTAATCTGCGGACGCTTACTTTGTTGGATCGTCTCGCCTTGGTGGGTTCTGCAGGACGGGGTGCGTTGGAATTCCGTCCGGACAGAAGCCTTGTGTCGAAACAGGATTACGTTGACTTTGAAAAGCTGGCATTGGAGGCGGAGCAGATATTGGGCAATGAGGATTATTCAGGGAAAGGAATCGAGGAGTTCCAGTATCGGGGCGGTTCTCCGGGAGGAGCCCGTCCGAAAATTTTCACCCGGTATGATGGGAAAGAATGGTTGGTGAAGTTCAGGGCAAAAAATGACTCGGAACGCATAGGAGCTGAAGAATATAATTATTCGCTTTTGGCCAAGAAGTGTGGGATTGAAATGCCTGAGACACGGCTTTTTGAAGGTAAATATTTCGGGGTGGAACGTTTTGACCGGACTCCAAAAGGCAAATTGCATGTAATAAGCATGGCGGGTCTTGTCGGTGCTGATTATCGGTTGCCCAGCATAGATTACGCCCATATTTTCCAGGCATGTGCCATGTTGACTCATAATGTGGCCGAATTGTGGAAGGTTTACCGTCTGATGGTGTTCAATTACCTGATAGGAAATAAGGACGACCACGCCAAGAATTTTGCTTTTATCTATCGTGACGGCGATTGGCATTTTTCCCCGGCATACGACCTGTTGCCAAGTGATGGTATAAACGGCTACAAGACTACTTCGATTAACGATAGGATCGAACCTTCAAAAGAGGATCTTTTTGCCGTGGCGGTCAAGGCGGGACTGGATAAGCGGGAGGCAGTGGGGATTTTTGAGAAAATGCAAGAGGAATGTTTAAAGATTGGATAATCAGTATTTTAGTAATCTATTATTAAATAAATAAAAATATCTATTTTTAGATATTATATGATAGATTATGGCTAAGAATACAATGGGCACTAAGTTGCCCCGGAAATTGGAATAAAAGATGCAGGTAGTGGGAGAGCAGATAAAGCTGGATCGCCTGCGTAGGAATCTGAGCGTGGCTCAGGTGGCGGAACGGGCTACCTGTTCTCCGCTGACCGTATCGCGCATAGAGAAAGGTGCTCTGACGGTGGCCATCGGCATATATCTGCGGGTGCTTTACGCCCTGCAATTGGATGATGACATTTTATGGCTGGCCAAAGAAGATAAACTGGGTAAGGCTTTGCAGGATTTGAGCCTGAAAACAAGGAAACGGGCATCTAAAAAGAAATAAGCGATAAGGATCTTTAGCAGTATTTTGCCATTTGGGAAAATTGTCCATGCCGGAATTCATATATTCCTGCTTGGAATAGAAAAATATTCAATATGCCATGAAAACAATCGGATTGACAGCATCGTTGCTGTTTGCTTCTTTCTTGACGATGAGCTCGTGCGGGAACGTCCCTAAGCAATCTCAAGCGGGCAAGGCCTCGGAATCCGTGCAAGGAGTCAAGACCATGACTATGGAGGATGGCTTACAAGTGACATGGATTCAGGATAATGCCAGCGAGAGGCTGATGCCGCGGTCCTTGTTTGCCGCTGCGCCGGACAGCTTGTTTGAAAGCCTTTCCTTGCAAGGCGGTATTCCTTCCACGGTCAGTACCTTTCTGTTGCAGAGCAAGGAAGGTCCCATCTTGTTCGATGCCGGTTTGGGTCAGGCCGACAGCCGGCTGATTGCCGGATTGGCTTCCATCGGTATCGCGCCCGAAGATGTCAAGTACATCTATTTGACCCATTTCCACGGCGATCATATCGGTGGGCTGATGAAAGAGGACACTGCCGTGTTCCCCCATGCCGAGATTTATGCTTCGCAGCTGGAGTACGATGCCTGGATGGCGATGCCGGATGAAAAGAAGAGTCAGGTGGTCAGGACGATGGATGCCTACAAAGACCGCTTGCATCTGTTCGGTTTCGGAGACACCTTGCCGGGCGGCGTGGCGGCTATCGAGGCTATCGGGCATACGCCGGGGCATACGGTATATCAAGCCGGAAAACTCTTGGTAGTGGGCGATTTGATGCATGGCGTAGCTTTGCAGCTGCCGCATCCGGAGTTTTGCGCCTCCTACGATATGGAGCCAGGGCAAGCGGTGAAGACCCGTCAGGAAGTCTTGGATTATGCCCGGAAGAATGCCTTGACCATGGCCGGGATGCATTTCCCAGCTCCGGCTTTCCTGATTTTGGAAGAGAACAAATAGCAGGAATTTAGAACCATTCATTGAAGTTGGCGGTGGATGCCGCTGCCAGGCCTTGGCTTGCGCGCCAATAGGATGCAGCGGTATGAATTTTTCAGAATGGTTCAAGACAATTAGTATAATGCCTTCCTCGGATTGGAACGTATAAAAAAAACGACCCTGATAGAACATATTCTATCAGGGTCGCTTCGTGTAGAAAGAAGGCTTTTCAGGCGGCTTCTTCGGAATCAGTCCAAGTCGGATGACCGGTCGGGCTTAAATCCCGGCAGCCGCTTTGCCTGCCTCCGGGAATCCTATTTGTTCACCTGGAACTTGGTGACACCGTTCTTGATGAAGTCCACGATTTGGTGGGCGGCAGCCAGACCGGCGTTGATGTTGGCTTCGGCCGTTTCAGCACCCATTTTCTTAGGCGTCGAGAAGTAACGGGTCGGGAACTTTTCAGCCAATTCGTCATGGTTGCCCGGCTTGATATCGGTAACATACTTGAAGTCGGGACGATCGTTGAGGATGCGAACCATGTCGGCTTCGTGAATCACTTCCTTGCGGGCCGTGTTGACCAACAAAGCGTTCTTCGGCATCCGGTTCAACAGATCGTAGTTGATGGAATCAATCGTTTCCTTGGTGGCCGGGATGTGCAGTGAGACGATATGGCACTTGCTGTAGAGTTCTTCCACCGAATCAACCGCCTTTACACCGTCTTTTTCAATCACTTCCTTCGGGCAGAAAGCATCGTAAGCGTAGATGTCCATGCCAATGCCCTTGGCGATGCGGGCTACATTACGGCCGACATTGCCGTAAGCGTGGATACCGAGGCTCTTGCCCTTCAGTTCAGCACCCGTACCGGGGTTGAACAGGTTACGGAACATGTAAATCATCAAACCGGTAGCCAATTCAGCCACAGCGTTCGAGTTCTGTCCCGGGGTATTCATGGCCACGATCTTGTGTTCGGTGCAAGCAGCCAGGTCGAGATTGTCGTAACCGGCGCCGGCGCGAACCACGATCTTCAGGTTCTTGGCGTGTTCAATGACTTCCTTGGTCACTTTGTCCGAACGAACAATCAAAGCGTCGGCATCAGCCACGGCTTTGTACAAATCGTTCACATCCGTGTACTTTTCCAGCAAAGCCAGTTCGAAGCCGGCTTCTTCCACAATTTGACGGATTCCGTCCACGGCAGCCTTGGCAAAAGGCTTTTCGGTAGCAACTAATACTTTCATGATTATGTGAATTTTAATTAATCTTTCCTATAAACAGAACCCTCAAGCTGCACTTGAGGGTCCCATTCATTCAATCTTTCGAAACTTTTTTCTGAACGGCAGATGCAAGGCACGCGAACGAGCCAACACCGGAGCATACTTCGGTATGTGAGGATGTTGGCGACTGAGCGTAACGCCGCAGATGCCGCTTATAAAAAGTTTTAAGCGTTTTTCTTGGCAAACTCCTGCATACAGGCAACCAACGCCTGCACATCTTCCATCGTGCAAGCATTGTAAATGGAAGCGCGGAAACCGCCAACCGAACGGTGACCCTTCAGGCCGGCCATGCCGCATTCTTTAGAGAAAGCGAGGAAGTCGGCTTCTTTTTCTTTGTATTTGTCTTCCATGACGAAGCAAACGTTCATCAAGGAACGGTCAGCCTTGTCGATAACCGTACCCTTGAACATCGGGTTGTTGTCGATTTCGTTGTACAGCAGGTTGGCTTTTTCGATGTTCATCTTCTGGATGGCTTCCAGACCGCCCTGAGCCTTGATCCACTTCATGGTTTCGTGCATGATGAAGATGGGGAATACAGGAGGCGTGTTGAACATGGAACCGCCCTTGATGTGCGTGCGGTAGTCGATCATCGTAGGCAGCGTGCGGTTAACCTTGCCCAGGATGTCTTCGCGTACAATGACAACGGTAACACCGGCAGGACCTACGTTCTTCTGGGCACCACCGTAAATCAGACCGTATTTCTTGACATCGACCGGACGGCTCATGAAATCGGACGACATATCAGCCACCAAGGTTACAGGGCTGTCGATGTCTTCCTTGATTTCGGTACCGTAAATGGTGTTGTTGGTCGTGATATGGAAGTAGTCGGCATCGGTCGGGATGGTCCAGCCTTTGGGAATATGGTTGTAAGTAGTGCTTTCGGAAGAAGCAACCACTTCAACTTCGCCGAACAGCTTGGCTTCCTTCATGGCTTTGTGAGCCCAAACGCCTGTATCCAGATAAGCGGCTTTCTTGTTGAGAAGGTTGAAAGGAACATAGCAGAATTGGGTGCTGGCACCGCCACCGAGGAAAAGAACGTGGTAACCTTCAGGAATGTTGTACAGCTCTTTCCACAAAGCTACGGTTTCGTCCATGATCGATTCCCATTCCTTGGTACGGTGGGAGATTTCGATAACCGACATTCCGGTTCCCTTGAAGTCTTTCAAAGCTTCGATACCGGCTTCAATTGCGGGCTGCGGCAATTTGCACGGGCCGGCATTGAAAATATGCACTTTTTTCATAACTATAGATGTTTTAAGTTTTCTTTTTATTGATTTCCAACCCTTGACGAATGCCTTCCGTTTTTTGTTGTCTTATCGGCATCCTTCGATAGAAACCTGTCTAAAATCATGCAAACTTACCCCAAATTTTCTAATTGGCAAAGAAAAACCGCCATAAGCTGTTTCTGGCGCAATCCAGAACTGCGGCATTCCGTGCGGTGGCCGGGTTCAGTGCGTGGATGGCAACCGGTTTAGGCGCATTCCCCTCGGATTTATGAAAATGACCTACTTTTGCACATTTAGAGGCCGGCGCAGCCTGCCGGCTTTTTCGAAACCAGAAAGAAAAAAGATGAAGAA
>JADIMZ010000135.1 GCA_017694335.1 Candidatus Pullibacteroides excrementavium | reverse complement strand
ACAAGTATGTCAGGGCGGTGTTCTTGCTTACGTCCAGGCTCGTCAGCTGGTTGTTGCTGCAATTCAAGTCTGTCAGGGCGGTGTTCTTGCTCACGTCGAGGCTCGTCAGCTGGTTGCCGTAGCAAAACAAGGCTGTCAGGGCGGTGTTCTTGCTTACGTCCAGGCTCGTCAGCTGGTTGCTGCCGCAATCCAAGTCTGTCAGGGCGGTGTTCTTGCTTACGTCCAGGCTCGTCAGCTGGTTGTCGTAGCAATACAAGGCTGTCAGGGCGGTGTTCTTGCTTACGTCCAGGCTCGTCACAGAGCCATCATAGAAACCCAATGAATCCAAGGCATAGAAATACTCGATGCCTTTCAAACTCGATACGCCAGTGAGAGTAACGTATGTGAGTCCATTCTCAATTTTCAAACCAACTGCCGTAACGTCCCCACATTCTTCCACCGATAGCTGTCCGTCCCCGTTCTTATCGATATTATCGCCATTAATATACCGCCCCATCAAGTATTCCCTGAACACCTCATCGGGGAAATGCGCCTCGTCGAGGGGCACCGGGTAGCTCAGGCCGGGGGTCTGCGCCTGCAATCCCTGCAAGGCGGACAGGACGGCAACACAACCGAGCATCCAAAAGAAAATCCTGTTTGTCTTCATATCGTCATCGTTTTATTCATGTTTCTGTTCCTTTTTCCCTCCCTACTGGTCTCTGCCGGCATCCTCTCCGAGCACCCTTTTGCCCGGGAGGGAGGGCACGCCCCTGCGGCGGCCATGCGCGGCAAAGGACGCATCCCTCCTCAGTTAGGGTTGAGGGCTGTCCGCTCAGACAGCCAGCACGCAGTAATGGAAGCCGATGCCCCCTATCTGCCGCTCCTGCCACCGCAGCTCGTATTCCTTGGACACTTCAAAGTCCGGCCTCCCTTCGGCGGTGGGACGGGTCGCGTCGCTCCAATGCTTTTCCATCGGCAATGGTTCTCCCTCCGCCATGCTGAAATTCTCGATGAGACCCTTCGGCTTCGCTTTGTAGGTCGTGTCGTTGGTGAGGAACACGGCCAAGCCGCCCGCCACGTTCCCGAAACGGCTCTTGACCAGCTCCAGTCGCTTGACGTCCTTCCAGAAGTCGTACCGCCCCAGGTCCTGCGCCCCGTGGCTCTTGAGCGCCCCCGCGGCCCCTTCCCCCGCTTCGCTGAACGGCTCGCCGAAACGTTCCATCGCCACGGCGACCTCCTTGGTCTTGTATTTGAGTTCGATCGGGAGATACTTCCCCTCCTTGGCCACAACGATGTCCAGGTACAGGCGTTCGTTCCTGGTGACAAGCTTCTTGTATTCCGGCAGCATCTCCGTGGGAAGGTAGTATTCCACTTCTACCCTGTCGTAGTGCTTCTGCTCTTTCAGATAGACAGCCAGGTTCATCTGCAGGTCGCGCTCGTTGAACAGCAGCTTCTCGTTTTCTCTCAAAAAATTGCACACGTCTGCCTTGACGGTATCCAGCAATGTTGTCATAAGAACTCCTTTCTTTGGTTAAACTGATTTTCGTCCAATGCCTTGCAGGCCATTCCGCCGGCCCGCGCTGTATCTCTTGGCAAGAGATACTTTTCCGATGCCAAAATGCAGAAGCAGAAACACCTGCAGGGAAAAAGAATGCAATCCCGAATGCGGGTTTGCAGTGTGGAAAGAGATGCTCCGGCTGCTGAAAAATCCGCATTTTCAGAAACTTTCGTACCTTTGCGACCAGTTTTCTGTATCTCTTGCCAAGAGATTTGCCATCTTCCTATATCCCATTTATAATCATCCGGTTGGCTTCGTCCACCGCGTTCATGTCGAGCGTGGCGAGGTAGATTCGCGTGACCTTTTCCGAAGCATGTCCCAAGCCGTCGCTAATGATTGCGAGCGGCACTTCCTTGCTCTTGGCTAAGCTCGCCCACGAATGCCGCGCCACGTACATCGTCAGCGGCATCTTCAAGCCCAGCATCTTCCCTATCTCTTTCAGGCCTTGGTTCACCTTGTACTGCACGTTCCGGTAGGCCGAACGGGCATGAGGATCGCCATCGCGGACAATCGGCAGGAGATAACCGTTCTCTCCACCGGCATCCCTCCCGGCATCGCGGAGGAAAAGCCGCTTCCTTCCCCGCTTCCGGGCAGCAGTCCCCATCGCTTCCGCGTCCTTCCACAGGGCTTCCACCGCCTCCTGCATCCGTCCCTCCCAGTGGACGAACAGCGGCCTGCCCGTCTTGCGCCGCACGTAACACAGGATGCCCTCCTTCAGGTCGCTCCGCCGCAGCCCGGCCATGTCCGCGAACGCCATCCCCCGCGTGTAGAAGCTCAGCAGGAACAGGTTACGGGCATAGTCCAAGTCGGGATGTCCGCTTAAATCCATTTCCCGGATGGCCCGCAAAGTGTTCCCGTCCACCGCCCGCTTGCGGGTCTTGGCCACCCCGGTATAGACTTCTGCGAAAGGGTACTGCTTGGGCTTCGGGCAAAGCCGGGCCTTGACCGCCTTGTTGTAGGCCGAGCGCAGGTTGCGGAGGTAGAAGGAACAGGTGTTGGGGCAGAGGCCGCCGGACAGCAGCCAGCCCTCGTACCGCTGCACGAGGCGGCCCTCCATCTGACGCAGGCCGATGTCCTTGCCGCCGAGGAAGCGGGAGAAGCTGTTGGAGGTGGTGCGCCATATCTCCGCGCGGCGTTGCCTGCCTTCCAAGCGGGCTTCCTCCGCCAGGATTCCAAGCCAGCACAGCATCGTCTTGGGTTTCTCCCGGCTGCTCGTCGGCATCTTGCTTTGATTTCGCCCGCAGGCGGCGGTTCTTCCCTTGCCGGGGCTTGCAACCCTTGAAGCGGGAGCTTGCATTGCTTGTCCGTTTTGCATATTCATGATGCTGCGTTGTTGTTTTGGTATTGGTTGAAAAGAGAAATCGCCATGTCCGAGTCCTGCAAAGATGAAGGCGGCATTCCGGAAAAATACTAACTTTGTCTGTTAGCGGGAGGCCTGCGTCCGGCAATCTCCCAACGGACGATGCGGTTGCCCTCAACAAGTTTTAGCAGACCGCTGTTTGACAAAAAAACATCACGCTATGCTTTACCCGATTGGAATCCAGAATTTTGAAAGTATCCGTCAAGGCGGTTACGTTTATGTGGACAAGACCCATTTGATTCATCAGCTTGCCACTACCGGCAAATATTATTTCCTGAGCCGCCCACGCCGCTTCGGGAAGAGCCTCTTGGTTTCCACGATGGAGGACTATTTCCAAGGGAAAAAGGATTTATTCAAAGGATTGGCTATCGAGAAATTGGAAAAGGACTGGACAGAATACCAGGTGCTGCATCTGGATTTGAGCGGCGTGACCTATACCGATGAAAACGTCTTGAACGAGAAGATGGAAAACACCTTGAGCCAATGGGAGCAGACATACGGGATAGCCAATACTTTCACGGTGGATGGGATTCGTTTTGAAAACATTATCAAGACCGCTTATTCTCAAACCGGTAAACCCGTTGTAATCCTAATCGACGAGTACGACAAGCCTTTATTGGACACGGCTGGCAACGAGCCTCTGCGGGAAGCCATCCGCAGCCGCCTGCAAGGCTCCTACAGCGTTATGAAATCGCAGGACGGCAAAATCCGCTTCGGCTTCCTGACCGGCATAACCAAGCTTGGAAAGCTCAGCATCTTCAGCGGACTCAACAATCTTAACGACATCTCGATGGATTACCGTTACGCGGACATCTGCGGAATCTCGGAGAAAGACCTGCATGCTTATTTCGATGAAAGCGTACAGGAAATGGCTGAGGCAAACAAGATGTCAAAAGAAGAATGTTACGCTCGATTGAAAGAGTATTACGACGGATACCATTTCTGCGAGGACTCCGAAGACATTTACAACCCGTTCAGCCTGCTCAGCGCCCTCAATGGCAAGAGATTTCGTGACTATTGGTACGAAACCGGCACCCCCACTTTCGTGGTCAAAGCTTTACAAAGAGGACAATTCAACTTGGAGGGCCTGACCTTGGAAGGCGTTCCGGCATTCGTCTTAGGCGGCGTAAACGCCGATGATTCCGACCCGGTGCCTGTCCTCTACCAGAGCGGCTACCTGACCATCCAAAGCTATGATAATCAAACCCAGGAATACACCTTGAAGTATCCCAACCAGGAGGTGGAACGCGGCTTCATGCAAGGCTTGGCCAAACAAAACAAACGAAGATAAAAAGCCAATATAAAATTCACGTCCGATCCGAGCGGTGTGTCAGAATGGGTAAGATGCAAGGCGCTGAGAGCGAGAACGAAGGAGCGTACTTGGGTACGTGACTGAGTTCGAGACTCGATAGCAACGAAGCAGATTGCCCATTATCACACACCGCATATGGGCGATGCCGAAGGCCTGATGAGACGCTTCGAGGCCTTCTTTGCCGATGCCGATTACGAGATTGTAGGTGACGCTGAACTGTATTTCCAAAATACAATGTACGTGATGTGCAAGCTGATGGGGCAATATACCCAAGTGGAACGGCATACCAGCAACGGGCGCATGGATATTGTAGTTCAGACCGACAAGTACGTCTATATCATGGAACTGAAAATGGATGCCAGCGCGGACGAGGCCTTGCAGCAAATCGAGGACAAGGGCTATGCCAAGCCCTTCGCCGCCGACCCGCGAAAGCTATTCAGGATTGGCGTTGGCTTCTCCAGCGAGACGAGACGGATCAAGGAATGGAAAATGGCATAGTCATTATTGTTTCTGTATCGGTAGAAAAG
>JADIMZ010000134.1 GCA_017694335.1 Candidatus Pullibacteroides excrementavium | reverse complement strand
CAATTTCTTTGCCGAAGATTCCACGAATACTATGTTCTTAGCATTGAGGATTTCGTAAGTGTTTAAGTTTGAAACATTTGCAACTCTAATCCTCGGCAAATTTCGGGAGGACAAAAATACAAAATTATTTGGTTCTGCAAGCACTAGAAGTGATTTTTTTTCTGAGAGGTTCAGGTTCTTCAGAATCTCAACCATCTTCTTTGTCTTGGGGGCTTCGAACGAAAAGTCTTCAACTACGGTAACGTTGTTTTCCTTGAACTTATAAGCCAAAGCGGACAAACGAGCCAGTCTTTTTACTTTTTTGTTCAATTTGAAGCTGTAGTCGCGAGGTCTAGGACCGAATACGCGAGCACCTCCGTGCAACAGGGGCGAATTGATATCCCCGCGGCGAGCACCACCGCCTCCTTTTTGTTTTCCCAACTTTTTGGTACTGCCAGACATCTCGGATCTCTCTTTGCTTTTATGGGTACCTTGGCGTTGGTTTGCCATATATTGTTTCACATCCAAATAAATGGCGTGATCGTTCGGTTCGGCATTTACGATGCTGTCAGCAACCTGCACTTTTTTGCCGGTATCGGTTCCGGAAGTGCTATAAACAATTAACTCCATCTCTCTAATTTTAAAAATGAACCTTTAGGACCGGGTACGGAACCTTTAACTAAAATCAAATTTTTCTCAACAATGACTTTTACCACTTCCAGGTTGGTGACTTTTCTCCTCACGTGACCGGTCTGTCCTGCCATGCGGAGTCCTTTGAACAAACGAGAAGGGTAAGAAGATGCACCTACGGAACCAGGCGCTCTAAGGCGGTTGTGCTGACCGTGAGTCTTTTGACCAACACCGCCAAAACCATGCCTGCCGACTACGCCTTGGAATCCATGTCCCTTGGTGATACCTGCCACATCGATGAATTCCCCTTCGGAGAAAACATCTGCTGTGAGGACTTCTCCAAAGCTTTTGCGATGGCCTTCTTCAAAACGAGTGAATTCCATGCTCACTTGTTTCGGAGTCGTGTTAGCCTTTGCAAAATGACCTTTTAAGGCTTTTGACGTATGTTTTTCTTTCCTTTCGCCGAACGAAAGCTGAATGGCATCGTAGCCATCCTTCTCTTTTGTTTTTACTTGCGTTACCACACAAGGACCAGCTTCTATCACTGTGCACGGTATATTTCGGCCGGAGGCATCCCAGATGCTAGTCATTCCGATTTTTTTTCCAATTAATCCGGACATTACTTTGCTTGTTAATGGTTATTTTGATTTTTGACTCTTTTGGCAAGAGGTCCCGCAGTCAGGACATTGCGCAGTTTGTTTCTCTCCGCCCTTTTTCAGACTTTGATTTCAACTTCGACACCGCTGGGGAGTTCCAGTTTCATCAAGGCATCGATGGTTTTGGAACTGCTGCTATGAATGTCCAGCAGGCGCTTGTAAGACGATAACTCGAACTGTTCCCTTGATTTCTTGTTCACAAAAGTGGAACGGTTCACGGTGAAGATTTTCTTGTCGGTAGGGAGGGGGATAGGCCCGCTGACCATCGCACCGGTCATCTTCACGGTCTTGACGATCTTCTCGGCAGATTTATCCACCAAGTTGTAATCGTAAGACTTCAATTTGATTCTGATTTTTTGTTGACTCACGGTTTTATTGTTTTATATGCCAATGTCCACGACAAGACCTTCCGGACTGTCGTGGACACCGTTGTGTAAATTCTATTATTTCGCAGCTTGTTTTACAACTTCCGCAGTGATGTTGGCCGGAGCTTCCGCATGGTGCGAATACTCCATTGTGGAACTGGCGCGTCCCGAGGTGAGGGTTCGCAACGCTGTCACGTAGCCGAACATTTCAGCCAAAGGCACTTTTGCACGGATAGCTTGTCCGCCAGGTTTCGCTTCGATACCTTCCATGATACCACGGCGACGGTTCAAGTCGCTTGAAACATCTCCGACATTCTGGTCCGGGGTTTCGATTTCCACCGACATGATAGGTTCGAGCAAGATGGATTTGGCTTTCTTGCAAGCTTCCCGGAAGCCCATTTTTGCACAGACTTCGAACGAAAGAGCATCGGAGTCTACCGGGTGGAACGATCCATCCAATACACGGACCTTGAGGCTTTCGAGCGGATATCCCGCCAAGACACCATTGTCCATCGAGGCTTTGAATCCCTTTTCGATGGAGGGGATGAACTCCTTGGGAATGTTACCGCCCTTTACTTCGTTGATGAACTGCAGCCCCTTCACGCCTTCATCAGCAGGAGAGATTTCAAAGAGGATATCTGCGAATTTACCACGACCACCGGTCTGTTTCTTGTAAACTTCGCGGTGTTGAACCGTAGAGCAAATGGCTTCCTTGTAGGCCACTTGAGGACGGCCTTGGTTGCATTCCACCTTGAATTCGCGCTTGAGGCGGTCCAAGAGGATGTCCAAGTGCAACTCGCCCATCCCGCTGATGATGGTCTGTCCTGAACTTTCATCGCTTTTCACGCGGAAAGTGGGGTCTTCTTCGGCTAGCTTCATCAAGCCGTTGGAAAGCTTGTCAACATCCTGCTGAGATACAGGTTCGATGGCAATACTGATAACCGGTTCCGGGAAAGTCATCGATTCAAGGATAATCGGATTGGCTTCATCGCAAAGGGTGTTACCTGTCTTGATTTCCTTGAATCCAACGGCGGCTCCAATGTCACCGGCTTCGATACGATCCAATGGCTGCTGCTTGTTCGCATGCATCTGGAGGATACGGGAAATGCGTTCCTTTTTACCAGTGGATGCATTGAGGATATATGAACCCGCATCCAAAGCACCGGAATATACGCGGAAGAAAGCGATACGACCTACGAACGGGTCGGTTGCAATCTTGAACGCCAAGGCGCAGAAAGGTTCTTTGACATCCACTTTGCGATCCACTTCTTCGCCCGTTTCGGGATTGGTGCCGACAACAGCCTCTACATCCAAGGGGCTGGGCAAGTACCGTACAATGGCATCCAATAGCGGCTGTACGGCTTTGTTTTTGATAGCCGATCCGCAGAGCACAGGGTTGATGTGCATGGCAACGGTACCTTTGCGAATCGCCGATACGATTTCTTCTTCGCTGATTGAATTCGGGTCCTCGAAGAATTTTTCCATCAAAGCTTCATCTTCTTCAGCAGCAGCTTCGACGAGCTTGTTGTGGTACTCTTCCACCTGGTCTGCCATATCGGCCGGGATTTCGATTTCATCGAACTCGGTACCCTTTTCATCTTCCCATTTATAGGCCTTTTTGGTAATCAGGTCCACCACACCGATAAAAGAATCTTCCTGTCCGATGGGCAATTCCATGACAACCGGTTTGGCGTGAAGACGTTCGCTGATCTGGCTTACTACATTATAAAAGTCGGCACCCGTACGGTCCATCTTGTTGACAAAACAGATACGGGGAACTTTGTATTTGTTGGCTTGACGCCATACTGTTTCGGATTGGGGTTGCACGCCACCCACAGCGCAGAACAAGGCTACAGCTCCGTCCAACACGCGGAGCGAGCGTTCTACTTCAACAGTGAAGTCGACGTGGCCCGGGGTATCAATCAGGTTGATTTTGTAATTGTTATTCTGATATTTCCAGAAAACAGTCGTTGCAGCCGAAGTAATGGTGATGCCTCGTTCCTGTTCTTGGGCCATCCAGTCCATGGTAGCTGTTCCTTCGTGGGTTTCCCCGATTTTGTGGGTTTTCCCCGTGTAGAACAAGATACGCTCGGAACATGTTGTCTTCCCAGCGTCGATATGGGCCATAATCCCGATATTTCGGGTCTTGGATAAATCGTGTGCCATTGTTTATTTTAGAATTTAAAGTGGGAGAAGGCTTTGTTTGCTTCGGCCATCCTATGGATGTCTTCCTTGCGCTTAAAAGCGGCACCCTCTTCTTTATACGCGGCCATGATTTCGGCGGCCAGTTTGTGAGCCATCGATTTTTCATTGCGCTTACGGGCGTAGGAAATCAAGGATTTCATGCCAATGGACTGTTTTCTTTCGGGGCGGATTTCCGATGGGATCTGAAAAGTGGCCCCGCCTACGCGACGGCTTCTTACTTCGACCGAAGGTGTGACGTTGGCCAAGGCTTTCTTCCACACTTCCAATCCGTTTTCCTTCGTTTTTGCTGAAACCTCATCTATGGCATCGTAGAAAATTTCGTGCGCGATGCTCTTCTTGCCTTCCAACATGATGTTGTTGATGAATTTGGTGACCAACACATCGTTGTATTTCGGGTCGGGTAAAATGACCTTCTTTTTTGGAGTTGTCTTTCTCATGATACGGACTTGTTTACCTTCTTTGCAAAACGGTGTTATTTCTTTTTAGGACGTTTGGTTCCATATTTGGAACGACGTTGGTTACGGCCTTCCACACCGGAAGTGTCCAATGCGCCACGGATGATGTGATACCTTACCCCGGGAAGATCCTTTACACGGCCACCCCGAATCATGACGATGGAGTGTTCTTGGAGATTGTGTCCTTCGCCCGGAATGTATGCATTGACTTCTTTCTGGTTGGTCAAACGCACACGGGCTACCTTACGCATAGCCGAATTAGGTTTCTTGGGTGTGGTTGTATACACACGCACACATACGCCACGGCGTTGCGGACAGGAATCTAACGCCGGGGACTTACTTTTGTCTGTTAATTTTTGCCGTCCCTTGCGAACTAACTGTTGGATTGTTGGCATATTGCTGTTTTTGTATTAGTTATACTATATAAACTATAGTCCAAAATGGAGCGCAAAGATATAGCTTTTTTTTGATATAAACAATGAAATGTTTGAAAATGTATGGAAAAACTTTTGTGGATGCTTGGATCTGGCGTCGTGCAGGTTCTTCTTGCGGCCTGCGGTGGGGCTGTCCGTTTCGGCGATATTTCTGCCGGATTGAGAATTTTGTTTATCTTTGTAAATTTAGTTCTTCTTTAGGCGTGTGCTCGTCTTGTGCGAGGTGCGCTGGAAGAAAGGACGAAGATGCCATTGTATGCGTGCCGACTTGATATCGGAAGAGCCTGCAACCCTGTTTGCGTGGATACCTATTATTATATATAGGGCTTGGTTTGGGGGCGGGCTTTGTCGATGATAGGGGCTTCTGTTTGAAAAATGCTGATAGAGATATGAAAATAACAATTGTTGGATCAGGTTACGTGGGGCTGGTTACAGGTACTTGTTTTGCAGAAATGGGAACGGAGGTTTGTTGCGTGGATGTGAACGAGTCGAAAGTGGCTAGCCTGCAAAAGGGGATTCCTCCTATTTACGAACAAGGCTTGGAAGCCATGCTGCAAAGTAATATCGCTAAGGGGCGGATTCGGTTCACGACTTCGCTGGCGGAAGGAATGAAGGGAGCGGAAGTTGTCTTTTCTGCGGTAGGCACTCCTCCTGATGAAGATGGGAGCGCGGATTTGCATTATGTGCTGGAGGTGGCTAGGGAGGTGGGGCGTAATATGGAGTCTTATGTCCTTATGGTAACCAAGAGTACGGTTCCGGTAGGAACCGCGCAGAAGGTTCGGGCTGCTATTGCAGAGGAACAGGCCAAGAGAGGTGTGGATATTCCATTCGATGTGGCTTCGAATCCGGAATTCCTTAAGGAAGGGTCGGCAATTAAAGACTTTATGTATCCGGAACGGATTGTAGTGGGGGTGGACAGCAGTCGGGCTAAAGAAGTGATGGCTCGCCTGTATAAGCCGTTTACTTTGAACGGGCATCCTGTATTGTTCATGGATATACCTTCGGCAGAGATGACAAAGTATGCTGCGAACTCCATGTTGGCCACTCGTATCAGTTTCATGAACGATATAGCGAACCTCTGTGAGCTGGTGGGGGCCGATGTCAACAGTGTCCGCAAGGGTATCGGTACGGATTCCCGTATCGGGAGCAAGTTCTTGTATCCAGGTATCGGATATGGAGGATCTTGTTTTCCCAAAGATGTAAAGGCTTTGATAAAGACAGCGGAGCAGAACGGGTATTCCATGAAGGTCTTGCAGGCGGTGGAAGAGGTGAATGCGGAACAGAAGACGCTGCTCTTCCGCAAGTTCATGAAACGGTTCGCAGGCAAAGTGAAAGGCATGACCGTGGCTTTCTGGGGATTGGCGTTCAAACCGGGGACAGATGACATGAGGGAGGCTCCGTCTTTGGTCTTGATTGATGAATTGATCGAGGCAGGGTGCATGGTGAGAGCCTACGACCCCATATCGATGGATGAATGCCGGCGTCGTATCGGGGATAAGATCGTTTATTGCAAGGATATATACGAGACGATAGAAGGTTCTGATGTTTTGTTTCTAGTGACGGAATGGACTGACTTCCGTTTCCCGGATTGGGCGAAGCTGAAAGCTGTATTGCGCTATCCTGTTTTATTTGACGGGCGAAATCTCTATGATCCGGTGGAGGTGAGGGCGAATGGACTGGAATATTACGGCGTTGGAATTTTATAAGGCTTTAAGGAGGAGAGAAAATGAAGACAATCTTGGTGACAGGAGGTGCTGGATTTATCGGTTCGCATTTATGTGATCGCTTGCTGGAAGACGGGAATACGGTTATTTGCCTGGATAATTTTTTTACCGGCCAGAAAAAGAATGTGGTGCATCTGTTGGACAATCCTTATTTCGAATTGGTTCGTCATGATGTCACCCAGCCTTATTTCGCCGAAGTCGATGAGATCTATAATCTGGCTTGTCCTGCATCGCCTGTGCATTACCAATACAATCCCATCAAGACCTCTAAAACCTCGGTGATGGGGACGATAAATATGCTTGGATTGGCGAAACGTGTAAAATGTACTATGTTGCATGCGTCAACGAGCGAAGTTTACGGGGATCCTAAAATCCATCCGCAGCCTGAGTCCTACTGGGGGAATGTGAACCCTATCGGATTGAGGTCTTGTTATGATGAAGGGAAGCGTTGTGCGGAGACATTGTGCATGGATTACAATAGGCAAAACAAAGTCAAGGTTAAGATAATCCGGATTTTCAATACATATGGTCCCAGGATGTTCATGCACGATGGTCGGGTTGTTTCCAACTTTGTGGTTCAAGCATTGCAGAATGAGGATATTACAATTTATGGAGACGGCAGTCAGACTCGGAGCTTCCAATATGTGGATGATTTGATAGAGGCGATGGTGAGGATGATGGCTACGGAAGATTCCTTTGTAGGGCCGGTCAATGTGGGGAATCCGGGGGAATTTACCATCAAGGAATTGGCGGAAAAAGTAATTGAAATGACCGGCAGCAGGTCAAGGCTGGTTTATAAGCCGCTGCCTGCGGATGATCCAACGCAGCGCAAGCCTGATATCGATTTGGCAAAGAAAAAGTTGGCTTGGGAACCCAAGGTCTCATTGGAGGAGGGGCTGAAGAAGACGATATCTTATTTTGAAGAGGAGTTGCGTAGCCGGAAAGGTTGATTATGTATTTGGATAGAAAATAGACGCGAGGAATGAATGAACGATTGACCGTGCTTGTTACAGGATGTGATGGGCAATTGGGCACGGAATTGAGAAGACTTGTCAAGAATGGATGCTGCAGTTTCTGCCGTTTTCTGTTCGTCGACGTTAATGTGTTGGATATCTGCAACCGTGCAGAAATGCACAACTATTTTAAAACCAATCATATCGATGTGGTGATTAATTGTGCTGCATATACGGCAGTGGACCGGGCCGAGACTGAAGCCGAAGCTGCTTTTGCCGTCAACAGGGATGGTGTGGCAATTCTTTCCGAATGTTGTGTGGAAGAAGGCGCCTACATGATACATATATCTACCGACTATGTGTTCGATGGAACGAGCGATGTCCCTTACAAAGAGACTTCGCCCTTGAATCCTACCGGGATATATGGCCTTTCCAAGAAAGAGGGGGAGGATGTGATGCGGGAAAAGGGCGTGGATGGCATTATAATAAGGACCGCATGGCTTTATTCTGCTTTCGGGAACAATTTTGTGAAGACGATGCTTCGTTTGGGAACCGAAAAGGAACAGATTTCCGTGGTGGCCGACCAGCATGGTTCTCCCACCTGGGCGGCAGATTTAGCTTCGGCTATTTTGCATATTCTTCAGCATACGGATATCAAGAACACCCATGGTTTGGAAATTTATCATTACACCGATGAAGGTGAATGTTCTTGGTACGAGTTCGCTTCGGCTATCATGCAGTTCGCAGGTAAAAAATGCCAGGTGATACCAATCAGTTCCGATGAATACCCGGCCTCTTGTCATCGTCCGCTTTATAGCGTTTTGGACAAGACGAAGATCAAGGAACGTTTTGGCTTGGTTATTCCGATGTGGGATGATTCGTTGCAGAAGATGTTGGACGATTTCAATGCAAAAGAGGCATGGCGGTGAAAAAGGCTGTGGCCGCTCTTGAACCTAAGCGAAAGGGGCGGCGGAAGGAAGATATGGATGATAAAGTGATTTCCTGCATTGCTCATGCCATGTTGGAGAAAAAAGGAATCCGGGTGGTCAGTATGGATTTGCGGGAAGTGCCGGGAGCCTCTTTCGATTTTTTTGTGATTTGCGAGGGAACATCAGGCCCCCAGGTCCGTGCTATCGCGGACGGGATAGAGGAGAAAGTGTATGAACAGTTCCAAGCTCCGGCTTTGCATTCGGAAGGTTATGCCAATGCTGAGTGGGTACTGATCGATTTTGGGGGCATTGTTGCCCATGTGTTTCTGGATTCGGTGCGTCAACATTACCGTTTGGAAGAATTGTGGGGGGATGCGCCAGTGCACTTTTATAACGACAACGATTAAATTTGATGGATAAGCAGACAAATCAGAAGCCGTCGCTGAAGAATGGCGGCAATAACAGGAAAGTCCGGTTCAATATATACTGGGTTTATGGACTTTTGCTGTTGGTGTTCCTTTATTTGCAATTTTCTGGAGGTGGATTTGGAGGCCCCAGGAGTTTCGATACCACATGGCATGCTGTCGACAAGATGATTAAGCAGGACGATGTGGCCAAAATCCTGGTCGTGAACAATGCGTTCGCGGAAGTGTACATCAAGACGGAAAGCGTGTACCAGAAGCCGGAATATGAAAAGTTAAGGAATGCGGACGGACATACTAACAGCAGTTATTACGTCTATAAGTTTTTGACGATAGAGGATTTTCAGAAAAAGCTCGAGCAAGCCCAGCAGGAAGCCAAAATGGCGGATACGGTAGGAAAAAGTCCGCTGCAGAAGCAGCAGATTATGCAAACTCCGGTTGTAGAGCCTGAACCGGTGGTCCGGAAAAGCTTTTGGGAAGACGGTGGCTTTTCAATGCTTTTGTGGATTTTGTTTTCTGTCTTGATGATGGTCATGATTTTCCGGATGTTCAACAGAGGACCTATGGGAGGGGGAGCTGGCTCTGTTTTCAGTTTCGGAAAGTCCAAGGCGCAGTTGTATGATAAAGATACCCGGGTTAATGTTACCTTTAAGGATGTGGCGGGATTGGACGAAGCCAAGGAAGAAATAATGGAAATCGTAGACTTTCTCAAAAATCCCAAGCGTTATACCAGCCTGGGAGGGAAAATTCCGAAGGGAGCTTTGCTGGTAGGACCTCCGGGGACAGGCAAGACTTTGCTGGCGAAAGCTGTAGCTGGGGAGGCTCAGGTTCCTTTCTTTTCGATGTCAGGTTCCGATTTTGTGGAAATGTTTGTCGGAGTAGGTGCTTCGCGGGTTCGGGACTTGTTTCGCAATGCCAAGGAAAAAGCGCCCTGTATTATTTTTATTGATGAGATCGATGCGATTGGGCGGGCGCGGGGAAAGAATGCTTTTACCGGAGCTAACGATGAACGAGAGAACACATTGAATCAGTTGCTGACGGAAATGGATGGATTTGGCAGCAATAGCGGGGTCATTATCTTGGCAGCGACAAACAGAGCCGAAATCCTGGATAAGGCTTTGCTGAGGGCCGGACGTTTCGATCGGCAAATCAGTGTGGATCTGCCGGAGATGGAAGAAAGAAAAGCTATTTTCAATGTTCATTTGAAACCATTGAAATTGGCAAAAGACGTAGATGTGGTCTTTCTGGCAAAACAGACACCTGGTTTCTCGGGGGCGGACATCGCTAATGTTTGCAACGAGGCTGCGCTGATTGCAGCTCGTCGGAACAAGAAGGAGGTAGAAATGAAGGACTTTCTGGATGCGGTGGATCGTATCGTGGGGGGATTGGAGCGGCGGAGCAAGATTATTTCACCCGAAGAGAAGAAGGTTATAGCCTACCATGAAGCCGGCCACGCTTCCGTTAGTTGGATGTTGCGGTATGCAAATCCTTTGGTTAAAGTGACAATTGTGCCGAGAGGCAAGTCCTTGGGGGCTGCTTGGTACCTCCCGGAAGAACGTCAGATTACCACCTTGGAACAGATGCATGACGAGATGGTGGCCACATTGGGTGGACGGGCTTCGGAAGATGTTGTGTTCGGAAGGATTTCAACCGGGGCTTTGAACGATTTGGAAAAGGTAACCAAGCAAGCTTACGCAATGGTCGCTTATTTTGGGATGAACAAGGAAGTGGGCACGCTGAGTTATTACGATTCTACCGGTGAACAGGAATATTCTTTTGGCAAACCCTATAGCGAGAAAACTTCCGAGTTGATAGACAAGGAAGTCCGGAAGATGATCGACTCCGCTTATGAAGAGGCCAAGGAAATATTGCGGATGAACAGGGATAAATTGGATAAATTGGCTCATTTGTTGATGGATAAGGAAGTAATGTTCCGGGAAGACGTAGAGGCCGTTTTTGGTCCGCGTCCTTTTTCGACAGAAGGAGCGGCTGAAGAGATGAGCCCTGGCGAAGCGGGATTGGAGCAACCGTCAGATTTATAATGAAATGGATGTTGTAACACCCAAGGAAAATATTTTGAGGCGGATACGCGAGGCTTTAGGCGCGGTTCCCATGGGGACGGCCCGTCCTGTGGATTTGGAAACAC
>JADIMZ010000010.1 GCA_017694335.1 Candidatus Pullibacteroides excrementavium | reverse complement strand
GACTACTATGTTCATGATAAATGTTTTTTATTAATAAATTTGTTGACTTATGTTTTTAGGTAAATTATTGTTTTGTATAAAAATATCATGTATTCAGCGACAAAAATCGCCCGTTTGTCGATTGTAAAGATATATAAAAACCACAATTTTCCAATAGCTGTCCGGTATCTTTTCTTTTCTCTCATTGTATCTTAAACTCAACGAATAAAATCCCCCAAAAACAGAAGCGGCGCATCGGATCCAAAATCCGACACGCCGCTTTTACATCAGCAGCCCCAAGAACTACCGGGCCACTACGAACTTGACGGAATGCAAGCCATCAGCAGCTTCAAACACGCAGATGTAAAGCCCGGAGGACAAGCCTTCGATGCCGAAAGTGCGCGTTTCAACCCCTGCATTCAAATGCAGGCCGTCGGCAAGCATCTTCACGCGCTGTCCCATGGCATTGACAATGTACAAATCGCCTTCCATGGCAGCAGCCGTCCGGAACGTCAAGGTCAATTCCCCTTGAGCGGCCTTGTTGACCGTCATCATTGAAGAGGTCGCCGTCATGGCATCCGCCGTTTCATTGCCCACGCCTTGCGCCGGTACCGTGCCGATTGGCAGACGGATATCGTCCACCCATACCCGGTCTTCGCCCACGCTGGCAGAAGCATCCTTCACATACAGCCACTCCAAGGTATGCGTCCCGGCCGTAATCGGGAATTCAACGTACTTCCATTCCGCGTTTTCCCCGGCCCAGCGACCCATGCGGGTACCGTCCATATTAAAATGCAGGAAGTCACCTAAAATGGTGTTGGCCAATTCGGTAGAGGTAGAATAATAGAAGCCTACTACATCGTCAAAAGGTACATCCACCGTTATCTTGAGGCTGCTGGTCTCGTTGTCGGAAATTTTCGCGCTGGCAGCACTGTAAGTGCCATTGTGTACGCGGCTCTGGTCAATGACCCATGCGGAAGCCTCGTCCCAAGGAGCAAATGTGAAATCGCCGGTCTCAAAGGTTTCCACAACCGGTTCGATGTAGGATTGAACCGAGTCTGTCATTTCCCGTCCTCTGGTGCTTGTGGCGAAATTCAAAGTGTAGATAGCATACTTCACGTTCCCATCCGCTGCACTGTATTCAAAACGGACAGTAGTAGTGGCAGCCGGATTCAAGCTGCCAACAGCGATGGCTTCTGCCGGGAAACTCAGATAAGAAGCGTCCGGAGAAGAAACTGTCAACATGATGTCCGAAGCTGCGGCACGGCCATTGTTCAGCAGGGTGACAATGCCGGTAACCGTTTCACCATTGTCAATGACACCGTTAGGCGTGGTGCTGGCCGAGTCGGTAATCTGGAAGTTGGCCACGATGATGTCGGGAGCCCATACCTTGAAGGAATATTCCTTGGAAATGACCTCTTCCGTATTCCCGTCCAGCACCAGATCCATCTTGTAATGGAGTTCATGCCCGCTCGGCACATCGGGGCTGACCACCAAGCCAAAGCCATGCTCAACTTCCGCTTCCTGCCCGGGTGCCAATGTGCCTTCATACGTGAATTCCCCGTTCTCGACAACCAGGTACTCGTCCTGGCTCGTCAACGTCATCTGCACGGAGCTTACATTCTCGACACCTACGTTCCTCAATGTGTAACCGGCGGAATAAGTGTTCCCGTAGGCTCCTTCGCGCACCGTCTCACCCGATCCGTCGACAAGGGACTGAGCCGACAGCACGACATATTTGTCATCCGGGATGACCAGATCCACCTCGGCCATCATCGGCAAAAAGGTCTGGGCCACGACAGCCAAGGTCGCCGTTCCAGGCTCGGTGATATTGGAAACAGGAAGCGTAGCCTGCCCGTTCTCATCAGCGACCGCTACCGACAAGACCGTTGTTCCTTGCGACAATACCACACGGGCATAAGGCACGGTATTCACCACGTATTCGCTTTCACCCACAATCAAGGTATTGCCGTAAGTGGCTTCCACACGTTCCGGAGCATGAGAGAATGGCATGAAGGATGGATCGCCGAACACATGGTAAATCTGCCAGTAATATTCTTCGTATCCTTGATTTGCTTCTTCCACGGCCATGTTCCCGGCATGGATGAACTCGTAGGCAGTCTGCGCCCAGTCTTCAAAAGGCTCGCCATGGGTATGGAACAGGGCATCGTTAGCCCCGAAATCCGTGTTTTCGTAAGTAAGCACGACACCTGGAGTCAAAATGGAAGTGTAACCCACAGCCCAATAGGTATCTATGCCGAAATAGCTGCTGTTCGAACAGCCGATATAAGCTACCGCGCCGCCGTCTTTCTTCCGCAAGAGGGTTTCGCCAAAGCAGCTGTTTTCTTCAAATTTGCCAGTCAAGCAGCAGTTCCCTACCATGAACGGATATTTCCCCTTGTTGCTGAAGCGGTTGTTGACATCCCCGTTGCCGATGTACGGATCTGCCCAGCTGTCCGAACTCCCATGCGCCGTATAGGTCACAAAGGAAACCCCGTCGTTGATATTCTGAATGATGTCAGCGGCATGATTTCCTGATTCCGGGTAACGGTATACGAAACAATGGCGGTCCAGGGTATCATAGAAATAGTCATTGTACAAGTGGTCGACGGTCGGGTTCAGTTCCGATTCCCCATGCGAGGCATCCACGCCGGCAATCAATATGGTGCTATCCATGAAGGATGCCTTTGCCGGGTCGATGTTCTCCATCTCCATCGTCTTGTGGATCTGAGGCATCAGCTGTTCCACCGAAGTGGCCGACATACGTCCGTATTGCACTTCCGGGAAACGGTCTCCCGTATACTCGCAAAGGAAAAGGTCCGAAACATGTTCGGAGGAAGACCATCCCGAACCAAAGGAATAAGTCTGGGTCGGGATCTGGGCTATATCGCCCACGAGCAGGACAAAGGTAGGAGCCGGATCCTCCTCGGTGGCATTGTTGTACAGCCCTGCCAGATAATCCTTGATGGCTGTCATCGAGTTGCCAACTTCCGGTTGGTCGGTATAGGCTTGCAGCACGTCAAAACCCAATTTGGTCTTCCATTCCACAAACTGCTGCAGGGAGTCCTTGAACATGGGATCGGCAACAATCACGTAGCGGATAGGACGATTGTACATTTCCGCTTTGGGAGAGGAAATGGCAATAGGATTGACCACATCCTGTTCCAAGCTTCCGAAGTAAGGGGAATAGTAACGGGCTTTCTTGGTGTAGGTTGCCCCCATGTCGCTGCCTTCAAACACCACTTCAAAATCCAAGGTGGTGTAGACACGCAGCGTATTGGTAGCAGGATTGTACTGGAAAGGAGCTACGGTAACCCGGCCCAAGCGGGTGCCGCGCATCTCGCCCAAGACTTCCACCTGTGCCAGATCCTGATTGTCATTGCCGGAAAGCAGGCCGTTATTGCCCACAAAGGCGTTGGCTGCATAGATATAAGCGTCATATTGGAATGCAGGCGTTTCTTTGGCGCTCTTGCTCATGGGAGGCTGTGCCGGGAAAAGCGGTGCCGGATAGCCTGCCTCGCTCAGATTGATATCCTTGTACTCCGCACGGGTCACTTGGATACGAGGGACAGCACCTTGTGGCAGTTCGATCAGTTCCACTTTCACCGGCAGCTTGGGCAGACCTGCTTGATGGCTGTAGGTATAACCTTTCATCAAGATCTGAGTAAAATCTACCGGGATTCCCGTGCCTTTGATTTGCGGCAAGTCGTTTGTGGGAATCACGGCAAAGTTGTCTATCTGCCCGATCCGGTTTTGGAATACCACTCCATCGGCATCGGCCGCTTGAATTTTCAATTGATTCTCATACCGTGCCTTGACGGTCAAGGACTCGGCTGTCATAGACGGGGAAGCGTGGCTCATGGCCAACATTCCCATCATGCAAAAGGTAACAAATAAGGCTTTCATGATTTTTAGGTTGTTTATTTTTTCGGTATTTTCTATTTTTCTTTATTTCTTAATGAAAGCAATTTTGTCCGGCCTTGCTTCGGCAATCAGCAAACTTAACAAAAAAAACAATACCTTGAGAAAATCGAATGGGGAAATTGCCTTCTATTTTGGATTTGCTCTACCAAGTTGACCGCTTTGGCCCGTAAAAAACGTTCCAGTATGCTGTCCAAGTCAGGAAACAGTCGGAGCTTGGCAAGCAACGCGACCTACAACATATATAAGGTGTATCGGTTATTTTGAACTTCGAGTCTTCGACTCGTTTGAAGCGAAGCTTGTGAGGATATACTCACAGCCGGGCGATTTCTTCTGTTGTCAATCCGGTGGCTTGGGCTATGACATCCGGGGAGACACCCAAGCGTTTGAGATTTCGGGCATTCTTGATGCGTTCTTCGCACTGCCCTTTCTCCATGCCTTTCTCCATGCCTTCGGCCAACCCCTCCTTTCGTCCCTCTTCCTTCCCTTTCTTTTCGGCGGTCGTTATCACGCTGTGCCAGTCCCGGAAGTTCTTCAGGCTCTCCTCATAAGCATATAGATCCTGCGGGGCGAACCGCGCTATCTCCGCTGCTTCGAACAAACGGGTGAATACCCTGTCCTGCAAGGCTTGCGGCCGCTCCAGCAAGCCCGAAAGATTCCGTAGCACGAACATCCACTTGTCGAACAGGCTTTCCAGCTCCTCTTCCCGTTTGTTGAATTTGGGCATCTCCAGGTAGATGAAGGTCAGCTTATCATAAAATACCTTGCCCGAACCCAAATCTACCAATTTCACATCGTGGCGGTAGCAGGCAGGGTCATTGTTGTCAAAGACGAAATTTAGGATGGCTATAGTGTACACCCCTTTCAGCTCGTAATCCCAACTTCCTCGCTTGGCTTGCTCCCGTATCGGGAAAGTGGTGTAATACAGACCCCTGTCCTTGAAGAATTCCTGTTCTCCCTTCTGCATCTCTACTAGGAAACGCTCACCCTGGCTGTTCCGGCAGTACACGTCGAATACCGCCCTCCGGTCCAGTTCCCTATCGCCCATTTGCTCCACGTTCAGATACGTGATCTCTTCTATTTCCTCTTTCCCCTCCAAGAGCGCGTTCAGGAAGCTAATCAGCAATTCCTTGTTCATGTCCGTGCCGAACAGCTTCTTGAAGCCGAAATCCGTGTAGGGGTTGATGTAACGATCCCGGATGCCTTCTGTTCCCATGGTGTCTTTTTTTTAAGGGGTTCGAGCAAAAATATAAAAAGTCGGACGTTACGCCAAGCTTGCTGTTCTGTGACTCTCTATTTTTCTCTGCTGAAATTTTCGGCTATTACGCATATCTTTGTACTTTTGCCCGTCTTTTGCGGAGCGGATTCGGATATGGGATGGCCGGCGGGAATGCGTGGAGGTTTGCGGCTTTGGTTCGGTAAAAGGATAATCCGTTTCGACCTGTAGTGGTCCTGAGGAAAGCAGGGTTGGCAGGAATGGATGGCAAAGGAAGCAAATAAAAACAAAACAGATATGTCTAAATTTCTGAAAATGGCTTCGGTGACGCAGAAAATCACCTTGGCATTGTTAGGGCTCTTTCTGATGCTCTTTCTGTTGTTGCACGGTGGCATCAACCTGTGCATGTTACGCTCCGATGGCGGAGAATGGTTCCGCGCAGCCGCGCACTTCATGGGCACCAATTACATAGTCAAGGTGTTTGAAGTGGTGCTGTTTGCTGTCTTCGTTCTCCATATCCTGATTGGGATTATCTTGCAGATTCAGAACTGGCGGGCTCGTCCGGTAGGTTACAAGGTCAGCAACAAATCCCGTACCCAGGCAGGTTCCAAGTTCATGATTTACACGGGTATCTTGGTGTTCATCTTCCTCTGCTTGCATATGGTGAACTTCTATTTTGTGAAGTTGGGTGTTGTAGAAGGAAAATACATGGTGGAAGCGGCCGATGTGCAGTATGCGGACCCGGCTTGCCTGCAACAGAACCAGGAAAAGCTGCTGGCCATGTTCCAAAACCCGGATACAACGGCTATCAATCCGCTCAAGCCGGTAGCCGACAATATTTCAAAGGCGGATTTGACGCGGGTTTTCGGAGCCGGTTTCACTCATTACGAACCGGACTTCTACAATATGGCCAAGGAACTTTTCAATAACACGGCCTATCTGATTATCTATTTGGTACTGTTGCTGGCATTGGGAATCCATTTGATTCACGCTTTTCCTTCGGCCTTCCACACCTTGGGCATGAACGGTCCCCGGGTAGACAAGCCGGTAAAGGCTATAGGTGCGATTTATGCAGTCATCATCGTGTTGATGTTCTGGGCTGTGGCTATCGGGATGAATATTCTGTATTAGCCGATGCCGATTCGCTTTTAGGCAACCGTTTCCGTTCATGCGTTCGGAGGACGGCTGCAAAAACTGGAACTTGCTTGGCGCAAGGCTGATGCGGGATTCCGATTAATAACTGCAAAAAATAAAACCATATATGAATAAGCTGGATTCAAAAGTGCCCTCCGGGCCTTTGGCTGAAAAATGGACCAAATACAAAGCCTCTCAGCATCTGGTAAACCCTGCCAACAAGCGCAAATTGGATGTGATTGTGGTAGGTACGGGGCTGGCCGGTGCTTCGGCGGCTGCCTCTTTGGGCGCTTTAGGCTTCAATGTGAAGATTTTCTGTATTTCCGATAGTCCCCGTCGGGCGCACTCGATTGCCGCCCAAGGGGGTATCAATGCCGCCAAGAACTATCAGAACGATGGCGACAGCGTTTACCGTTTGTTTTACGATACCATCAAAGGGGGCGACTACCGCGCCCGTGAGGCCAATGTCTATCGTTTGGCTGAAGTGAGCAACAATATCATCGACCAGTGCGTGGCGCAGGGCGTGCCTTTTGCCCGCGATTACGCCGGTTATTTGGACAACCGTTCTTTCGGCGGGGCGCAGGTTTCGCGTACCTTCTATGCCAAAGGCCAGACCGGGCAGCAGTTGCTGTTGGGGGCTTACGGGGCTTTGAGCAGCGAAATCGCCAAGGGCAGCGTGAAGCTCTATGCCCGTCGCGAGATGATGGATCTGGTGCTCAACAAGGAAGGCCATGCCTGCGGAATCATCTGCCGCAACTTGGTTACCGGCGAGCTGGAACGCTATTCGGCTCATGCCGTATTGCTCTGCACCGGGGGTTACGGGAATGTCTATTTCTTGAGTACCAATGCCATGAACAGCAATGGCGGGGCGGCTTGGAAAGCCTATAAGAAAGGCGCGTTCTTTGCCAATCCTTGCTTCACGCAGATTCACCCCACCTGTATTCCGGTGCATGGCGATTACCAGAGCAAGCTGACCTTGATGAGCGAAAGCTTGCGTAACGATGGCCGTATCTGGGTTCCCAAGGAAAAGAGCGATGCCGAACGCCTGCAAAGAGGCGAAATCACGGCCAACGATATTCCGGAAGAAAAGCGCGACTATTATCTGGAACGCCGCTACCCGGCGTTCGGGAACTTGGTGCCGCGCGATGTGGCTTCGCGTGCCGCCAAGGAACGTTGCGATGCCGGTTACGGGGTCAACAACACCGGCCGTGCCGTTTTCTTGGACTTCAAGAGCGCTATCGAGCGTCTGGGTCGTCACAAGATCGAGGAACGTTACGGCAACCTCTTCCAGATGTATCAGAAAATCACGGATGAGAACCCCTACGAAGTGCCGATGAAGATTTACCCGGCTGTCCATTACACAATGGGCGGGCTTTGGGTCGATTATGAATTGCAGACCACCATTCCGGGCTTGTTCGCCTTGGGTGAAGCCAACTTCTCAGACCACGGTGCCAACCGTCTTGGGGCTTCGGCCTTGATGCAGGGTCTGTCGGACGGTTATTTCGTGATTCCTTATACCTTGCAGAACTTCCTTTCCTCGCATATTTCGGATGGGGCGGTGCCGACCAATACGCCGGAATTCGATGAGGCGGAAAAGGCTGTCCGCGGCAAAATTGAGAGCTTGTTCGCTATCAACGGCAACGAGTCGCCCGATTCGATTCACAAGCGTCTGGGCCATATCATGTGGGAATATGTCGGCATGGGCCGTACCAAGGAAAGCTTGGAAAAGGCCATTGACGAAATCAAGAAGTTGCGTGCCGAGTTCTGGAAGACTTTGAAAGTGGTCGGGACGGCCAACGAGATGAACCCGGAACTGGAAAAGGCCTTGCGTCTGGCCGACTTCCTGGAATTGGGCGAACTAATGGCCAAGGATGCCCTCAATCGCGAGGAATCCTGCGGTGGTCACTTCCGCGAAGAATACCAGACCGAAGACGGTGAAGCCAAGCGCGACGACGAGCATTTCATGCATGTGGCTGCTTGGGAATACAAGGGCGAAGGAATTGAACCGGAACGCCACATTGAACCCTTGGAATACGAAAATATCAAGGTGGCAACCCGTAATTACAAGAACTAAAGATTCGTTGGAACCCGTCGGCTTTCGGGCTTTCCCGTGCTTCGGTCCGGCGGGTTTTCAGAACCTGTAAAAGCGAAGAAAAATGGATTTTACATTGAAAGTATGGCGTCAGGAAGGTCCGAAGGCCAAGGGACGCTTTGAAACCTATAAGGTTACCAATATTTCTCCGGATTGCTCTTTCCTGGAAATGTTGGATATATTGAATGAGTCTTTGGTGGCGCAGGGGGTGGAACCGGTCTGCTTCGACCACGATTGCCGCGAAGGGATCTGCGGTATGTGCAGCCTTTATATCAACGGGCATCCGCATGGGCCTGACAGCCAGGTGACCACTTGCCAGCTGCACATGCGCAAGTTCAAGTCGGGCGAGACGATTTATATCGAGCCGTGGCGGAGTGCCGCTTTCCCTATCATCAAGGACTTGGTGGTGGATCGTCAGGCTTTCGACAAGATTATCCAGGCCGGCGGTTTCATTTCAGCCACGACCGGCGGGGTACCCGACGGGAATGCGATTCCTATTCCTAAGAAAGATGCCGATACCGCGATGGATGCGGCTGCCTGCATCGGCTGCGGGGCTTGCGTGGCTGCTTGCAAGAACGCTTCGGCCATGCTGTTCGTTTCGGCCAAGGTATCGCACTTGGCGCATTTGCCGCAAGGCCGTCTGGAAGCTGCCGAACGTGTCAAGAAGATGGTTGCCAAGATGGACGAGCTCGGTTTCGGGAACTGTACCAATACCGGGGCTTGCGAAGCCGAATGCCCGAAGGGGATTAAGATTTTGCATATTGCGAAGTTGAATCGGGAATTTATGAAAGCGCATTTTTAGCGGTGTCTACTTCGTTACGCAGCTTGCGCGGCTCGGTCATGTACAATTAGTACACTCCCTCGCCGCGCTTCGCTGCGGTGCCTCGTATCCAACCGCTAAAAATGCGCTTTCATTCCGCAGCATTGAGGTGTACGCTCCGCTTTTCTCACCCGCGCAAGCCTTGCATCTGATCGCTATAAAAGCAGTTTGCAGAACGCTGTGTTCCCTTGCCGCGCTTCGCTGCGGTGCCTCGTATCCAACCACTAAAAAGCCGGTTTCGATGGAGGTTCGATAGAATACTTAAAGCCCACGCTGGGTTGCATTTTTCCATGCATCCGGCGTGGGCTTTTTCATAGAATGTCGGTAACCGATATTCTGAAGCTTATTGATTCCGGTTTTCTTTCCCGTCGAACTCGGCCTCCTGGCGGGTAAGCTTATCGGCTACTTCCTGCATGATTTCCTCCAGGTCGTCCGGGTGGTTCATGTAGTAAGTGAGGAGGTTTTGATATTGTCGGTAGTTGATCCCATAGTCCTTGAAAATGGGAACGTAGACATCCAACGCCCTTTGTTCCATCACTTTGTCCGAAATTTTCGGGTCGGTTTCCCGGTTATTGTAAAGTTGGGATTCGGCCAGACGGATATCAGTCAGAAGGCTAATCATCTGTTCTTTGTCTAAGAAGGGTTCGGGACGGTCGCCATGGCAGGCCGAAAGCAGTACGGATGATAACAAGAGAGCGGTTATCGGGATTCTGGATAAAATGCGTTTCATCGTTTTGATTGTTTTGATTCTGCGAAGTTAGCTAAAAAGAAGATACCGGCGACCGGGCGGCTTAAAAAAACAGGATAATGTTTGGGAATGCGGGTATTGGATCCGGATTGCAAATATGACAAAAGCGACCCTTGGAAGATTCTGTCGGGTCGCTTTGCATGAAGATGAGGTTCGGGCCGTTCGGCCCGCTTTCTGTCGGCTTTCTGCCCGGTTGGCTTATTTTGTGAATTCAATCACATAGCCTTTGGCCGTAACCGTGCGGATCCATACGATAGGCAGGAATCCTTTTCCCTTGTCGTCGAAGCTCACATTGATGATGGCTTGGGAACCTTGCAGGTTGGCGTTGGCCACCATGTCAGCATAAGCGTTGGCTTCGCAAGCACGGCGGGAAAGTCCTCCGATGCCGAAAACTTTCGTGGTCTCGGCATACCCGGTGACCTGTTTGATGATTTTGTAGTTGGCTTCGCTCAAGACAATCTGGGTCTCGGTGTTCAGATGGTTGCTGGTGTTGTACCTGGCAGTGCTGCAGCCGGTCAGAAGCGCGAACAAGAACGCGATTCCGATGAAAGCGAAAATTTTTCTCATGATGATAAGTTCTATGGTTGATAGTATTGATTGATAACAGAGATGAAAATCCCCGGCTATTCTGGCAAGAACCCAGGAGCCGTTTTCGGGCGTTTGCGGATTCGCATCGGTTTAGTCGGGGATTTGTTGGATGGATGTTAATTACTTTGCCTGTTCGCGGCCCAGGGCTAACGCCTTGATGTTGGTTTCCACGATTTCTTCGCCTTTATTGGCAAAGATGGCGCGGACAGCCTTTTCGAATTCTTTGTAAGGCAGACCCAGCTGGGCGGTGGCAGCACCGAGGATGACCATGTTGGCCGAACGCGGGGCCTTGATTTCCTTGGCCAAGGCATCGGCGTTGAAAGCCACGATGTTCTTCACCTTCTTCAGTGCGGCTTCCAAGTCGGCATCGGCCGGGTAGTTGGGCACGTTCTTGAAAGGTTCGGTATTGGTGATGACCCAGCCGCCTTCGTGCAGCATGGGCAGGTAGCGCAACGATTCCATCGGTTCTACCGAGATGATCATGTCGGCCTTGCCTTCGGGAATCAGGTCGGAAGCGATAGGTTCGGTGGAGATACGCAAGTGCGACTGCACGTCCCCGCCACGCTGGCTCATGCCGTGTACCTCGGCCTGTTTCAGGTACATTCCGTTCGTCACGGCAACACGGCCGATAACGGTGGCGATAGAGAGGATACCTTGGCCTCCCACGCCCGCTAATATGATGTCTTTTTTCATTTTCTGAACTTTTTTAGGAAAGCTCCGCGGTCGATGCCGACGGCTTTGAAGCACGGCAGGCTGGCTTTTGCGAGCCTCCGCCGCGGAGTTTTCGGTTTCCGACCTTATTTCTTTTCGGCAGCGGCTTTGGCACGGGCTGCTTCCTTGGCGTGGCGGGCCGCCGTCTGGATGCATTCACGACGCGGGATAATCACCGAAACCCCTTGGTAAGCGATTTCTTCCTTGATTACTTGAACGTTTTCTTCGTGGTGGTTCTTGAGCGGCTTAATCACGCGGATATGTTCCTTTTCAACGCCCAAGCCCATGCAGATGGATTCGATTTTGCCGAAGGCCGCCGAATCCTGCCCCCCGGTCATACCGGTGGTGGAGTTGTCGAGGATCATCACCGTGATAGGTGTCTTGTCGTTGACCGCATCCAAGAGGCCTGTCATGCCCGAATGGGTAAAGGTGGAGTCGCCAATGACGGCTACCGCCGGGGCGAAGCCGGAATCCACGGCACCTTTGGCCATCGTGATGGAAGCACCCATATCGACGGTGGAATAAATGGCGTTGTACGGAGGCAGCGCACCCAAGGTGTAGCATCCGATATCGGCAAATACGTGTCCCTTGCCGAAGTCTTTCATGGCTTCATTCAAGGCCATGTAGGAGTCGGCGTGCGGGCAGCCGTTGCAGAGCGATGGCGGACGGGCCACGACCACGTCGGGAATCGGTTCGCCGCAGGTCTTGGGCATTCCCAAGGCGGCCGCCAGCAAGTTGGGGTTCAATTCCCCGTCGCGGGGCAGCGTGCCGTCCAAGCGGCCCAGAATCTTGCCGCTTTCGTCCAGATAGCCGCGGATCAGTTCTTCGTAGATAGGATAGCCTTCTTCCACCACCAAGACCTTGTCGCATTCGGCCATCATCTTCTTGACCGAGGCACGAGGGATAGGATACTGGCTGATTTTCAATACCGGGTGAGGACACTTGCCGTTGGCGTAGTTTTCCATCAGGTAGTTGTAGCCGATACCGCAGGCAATGATACCCAGGCTCTTGTCGCTGCCGTCTTCGTAGCGGTTGAAACCATCGTTGAGGGCGCATGTTTCAAAATCTTTCTGCTTGGCCAGCAGTTCCCGGTAGAGTACGCGGGCATTGGCGGGCAACAGGATGAAACGCTTTGGGTTCGGATCCAGCTTGATTTCGTTCTGGCCGCGGGCTTCGCGCAGTTCAACCCCGCTGCGGGAGTGCGCCATACGGGTGGTTACGCGGAAGAGGACCGGCGTATGCAGTTTTTCGGAAAGGTCGAACGCATAGCGGATCATGTCGTAGGCTTCCTGCTGATTGGAGGGCTCCAGGCAGGGAATCTGGGCAAAGCGGGCGTAATAGCGCGAATCCTGTTCGTCCTGGGAGGAGTGCATCGAGGGGTCGTCGGCAATCAGATAGACCAGACCGCCGTTGGCACCGGTCACTGCCGAGTTGGTGAAGGGGTCGGCGGCCACGTTCAGACCTACGTGTTTCATGCACACCAAGGCTCTGCGCCCGGTGTAAGAAACGCCGATGGCTTCTTCCATCGCGGTCTTTTCGTTGGCGCTCCAGGTGCAGTGGATGCCTTTTTCCTTGGCCAGCTTGGAGTGCTGGATGTACTCGGTGACTTCCGTGCTGGGAGTCCCTGGGTAGGCGTAGACTCCGGTGATACCGGCGTCCAAAGCGCCTTGGGCAATGGCTTCATCGCCCAGAAGAAGTAGTTTTTGCATGGTATTTTGTTTGTATTTCTTTTGCTTTTTGTTTGCGTTCCGTAAGCAGGCAGGCTTTAAAGAAGGTCGTTTCTTGGGTTCTCAGCTCATCCCGCTTCTTTTATCCGTCTATGTATTCCCGCTATGGCGGACACTCAACCTGCGAAGATAAGGAAATTTGGCGTAAAAACCGCGGTTCGGGATGCCGAAGTGGCCGAAGTTTTAGCCTCAGGCATTATTTAGGGCGGTATGGATTGAGAAATCGACAGGGGTGGTATTCGCACCGGACTTTTGTCTCTGAGGCCTTTTATTTATTTCCGTTTTGCGCTTCCTGTGTTTTTTGTACTTTTGCAAGATAGTAAAATAAAAGGAATCAAAGGAATTATAAAGAAAATAGCCATGTCGGTTCGTTTTGCATTTTCAGCCTCGCTTGCGGCCCTTTTTTTGTTTTTTGGACTCTCTTGTGAAAGGGAGGAGAACAAGGATGTTCGTTTGGAGGATGGTTCGTCCGATTCCTATCGTCTCGGACCTAATGAGACTTCGGTAGGAGAGGGTGCCGGGATTACATTCACGACCACCGGGCCGTGGACGGCAACCTTGACGGTGGGAGAGCAGACTATCGGCGACTCGGAAGTGCCGGGCAGCGGGGATGATGACGATGTGGTCGTGACCCCTGAGCCGGGTTTTGAGGACGAGAACGGGGACGGTGTTCCGGATAACGATCAGCCCATGTCGAAACAGGCGGCCATGGCCAAGAACCTTTCGCTGGATTGGATTTCGATAGACCCGGAAACCGGTTCGACAGCCGGAACTTATACCATGCAGGTGAGTCTGGAGGTCAACAATACGGGTTACGACCGTTCGGCGCGGATAGATATTTATTGCGGGGAGTCCCGGCGGACGATAGACATTGTGCAATCTGCTACGGAAGAGGGCGATGCAAATGAACCAGGATTGTCAAGGCCGATGGATGAGAGGGAGAAACGCTATGTGAGCCGGGTAGATTATACCTATTCCGGCCCCGAAGAAAGCTTGGAAGGATCTTATGTGTATGCTTACGATGACCGCCAGTTCGTATCCCATGTCAGCGGTTCGGACGCGGATATCTATTACGAAGTGGACGAAGGCGGGCATTATACTAATTTGGAAGTACGCGGGAACGCGGAAATCGACCTGAACGGAAGGCCTTGGTGGCTGACCTTGCATTATTTTGATGTGGAAACCGGTTACGGGCGTGAATCTGCTTCCTTGCGCTATGGCGGAGAGGATGCCATAGCCGATGTTTTTTTCGGCATGGAGCAGAACAATCAGGGTTTCCTTGAACGTTTTGACGTGGAGCCTTACCGGCATGAAAATTCTGATGAGAGCTTGCTGAAGGAAAATGCTGTCTGGTATTGTGAAGGAGTGCCTGGACATGTGGAGGATTCCGAAACAGGAATGCAATATGAAACATACAATATAGAGAATCATTCGTGCAATGGTTCAATCTACTCGGACATATACAATGGACAGCATACCAGTCTGGATATCCAGTATTCCGATGTTTTCCTGTTCAATAAAGAATATGAGGGTGATCCGTTGAGCAATATAGATCCCAACGCTCTGTTGCTCCTGTGCATTGACCAGGCTTTGCCGGCCAGTTCTTTTTGGTCTTTGTTCCTTGGCGGTTACATGCCTTACTGGGGTACGAACCTGATTTCTTCTTTCCGTCTCAATACAGGATCGGATTACGACCCGAATGAACCGGTCGAGGAAGATCAGGTTTACAATTACCAAGTAGAACACACCTTGGACGAGAATGGCTATGTGACCGGTCTTCGCATGACCAACGATGCCAACGAAAGCTGGACATTCAGCATTGTCTATGAATAACTGCTTGTTAAAATCCAAGAGAATGACGAAGGATAGGACAGAAAACGAGTGCAGGAGGCTTCAAAATAGGCATGATGGGAACGGCTTGGCGAAGGATTCCAAAGGTGATGAATGGCGGGAACTAAGCCTGGAAGAGATTCGGATGGGATTTGTGGCTTCCTGCATCGAAGATGTGGCAGATAAATTAGGGGTGGATTACTCCGAAATCTATCGGAGAATGAATGCGGTAGGCTTGATAGATCAGTATGTTATGCCATATTATGAGATGTTGCATACGGAAAGCAGGGAAAATGTGACTCAGGGAATGATTGAGACACTGCAACGCTGGGAGGAAAAGAAATGATTTTGTTGGAAGTGATAGAGGAATATTTGGAATTTTTGAGAGCGGAGGAATTATGAATCCGGCGGAGAAAAAGAAAGTTTTGCGAGACATTATTCGTTGGCAACGTATCGGATGTATTGTGGTAAAGTTGTCCGAAATTTTGGACATTTCGTTGAAGGCTGCTTTGGACTTGTTTTATGCAAGCCGTACTTGCCGACGCTTCCATGATGAAAATACCGGATTGTACCTTTTCAGCGATTTATATATCGTGGACGAGGTGATCCGGGAGTACCAGGCAGCGATGAATTTCCCGGCTTCTCAGTCCGTTCCGCCTCCGAAGATGATGCCGCTGCCCAAGCAGACTTTGGTATCGGGCGTATAGACCACGCCGAACTGCCCGGCGGCGATGCCTTGGATAGGCTGTTCGGATTCGATGACATGCAGGCCGTCTTCCCGTTGGTAGAACTTGGCGCGGGTGAATTCCGGCGTGTGGCGGATTTTGAAACAGATATCCGCCGGATGCTCCGCCGTGGGTTCGCCCAAAAGATTGGCACTCATATAGCGGAAGCCGCTCAGACGTATTGTTTTTCCGTATTGTGCCGAAGTTTGGAAACCCTTGGAAACGTAGATGATGTTCTGCGGGATGTCCTTGTCCACTACGTACCACGGTCCGCCGCTGAGCCCCAGCCCTTTGCGTTGGCCTATCGTATGGAACCAGAAACCGTGATGATAGCCTACCCGTTTGCCGGTCTCTTTCTCGATAATCGGGCCTATTTTGATGCCTAAATACCGACGGATGAAGTCGTTGTAATTAATTTTCCCTAAAAAGCAGATTCCTTGGCTGTCCTTGCGGGTCGCGCTGGGCAGCTTGGCCGCTTCGGCTATCGCCCTTACATCCCTTTTGGGCAAATCCCCTATAGGGAAGACCAATTTGGAAAGTTGGGCGAGGCTGATTTGTCCTAAGAAATAAGTCTGGTCCTTCACATGGTCGGCCGCCGTGCTCAGCAATACGGTCTGGCCATCCTGCGCTTTGAGAATAGGCTCGTCTCCGGCAATGCCGATGCGCTTCTGGAAGCCATTGGATTTCCATTCGATTCGAAGCGCCGAATCGAGGCTTGCTGGGGTTTCGCCTGTTTCGTTTTCTCTTGGTGCGGGTAGGACGGGAATGTTTTCGTCTCCCGTTTGGCGCAAGGGAAGTTCCCCGTTTTGGTAGGCCTTCCGGAGTTCGGGAACTAACGAATCCGGCAGCAGCGTGGTTGTGGCGTAATGCCCGGTGGCGATCAGATCGAAATCCTTGCCGTATTTTTCTTCAAACGCCCCGAACTTGATCAGTTTGTTGCACATCATGTCCGGGTTCGGTGTAAGCCCCCGCTTCACGGTATCTATCGTGTATTTGACCACATTGTCCCAGTATTCCCGGTGCAGCGGCACAATCTCGAACTTGCAGCCGTATTTCTTGGCGATATAGGTGGTAATCTCGATGTCTTCCTCGGAAGGGCAATCTATGAAACCGTCTTCCTGCTCCATTCCTATGCGGATATAGAAGATGGTGGGGTCGAAGCCCAATTCCTTTAAACGGTGGACCACGACCGAGGAGTCCACCCCTCCTGAAACCAATGCGGCAATATTCATGGCGGCAAATTTACATCTTCTTGGCGTATCCCTGTTCGGAATCGGGATTATTTTTCCGGGACTCTGCCACCGATTGGACGATGGAGTCTAAATGGAAAAAGGGTGGCAACAAAAAAGCCGCCCTTCCGAGCGGCTTCTATGGGAATCTTGTCACCAGTACAAAAGCAGGCGAGGTTTGAATCTCGTCTTTTGAACCGGTGAATTGGAGTGTCAGAATGGGCAAGATACGAGGCATCGAACCGCAGGCCAAGGAGGGAGTGTACTTATGTACATGACCGACTTGGGCAAGGTTCGTAACGAAGTAGATTGCCCATTATCACACTCCAATTTTAGAATTTGCCTTCCTTGTATTTTTGACCCACCTTATCCAACATCTCGCGAGTCATCGTATCCAGGTCGTAAGCCGGTTTCCAATCCCATTCTTCGCGGGCGCGGCTGTCATCGATCGAGTTCGGCCACGAGTCGGCAATCGCTTGACGGAAGTCGGGCTTGTAGGTGATTTCGAAATTCGGCATGTACTTCTTGACCGATTCGTACATGTCCTTAGGCGTTACGCTGAAAGCAGCGATGTTGTAGCCCGTGCTGTGTTTCAAGCGGCTCTTGTCGGCATGGAACAGGTCGAGCGTGGCCTTCAAGCAGTCGGGCATGTACATCATAGGCAGCATCGAGTTTTCGGACAGGAAGCATTCGAATTTGCCGTACTTGATGGCATCGTAATAAATTTGTACCGCATAGTCGGTAGTGCCGCCGCCAGGCAGGGTTTCGCTGGAAATGATACCGGGATAACGTACTCCACGGATATCCATGCCGTATTTGAGGTTGTAGTAGGCACCTACCAGTTCGCAGCAGACCTTGGTCACCCCGTACATCGTGGTGGGTTGGAGCACGGTGTCTTGCGGCGTCATGTCAGCCGGCGTGGTGGGACCGAACGCGGCCATCGAGCTGGGTGCGAAAATCCGCTGGATGCCTTTTTCGCGGGCTACGTTGTAGACGGTGGTCGTGCCGCCCATGTTGATGTTCCAAGCCAGCGAAGGGTTCTTTTCGCCTACGGCCGACAAAATGGCGGCCAAGTGGAAGATAGCGTCGATTTTGTACTTGTCAATCAGTTCGGCCAGCCGTTTGCCGTCCAATACATCCAATTGTTCGATAGGACCGCCGTCTTTGATCTGGTCGGTGACCCTTTTGAGATCCAAGTCCGTGGCAATCACATTTTCACCTCCGTAAATCTTACGCAAGGCACAGGTCAGTTCGGAACCGATTTGGCCGAAAGAACCCGTTAACAAGATACGTTTAATCATTGTGCTATGTTTTTGCTTCCCTTTTTTCGATGTTTTAACGCCGCTTCGGGGAAGTTGCCTCCCCTGCTTGATACAGGATTTGGCGGTTAAAACTTTGTGGAATTGTTCGTTATCGGCCTGTATGGGCTTAAACGACGGGCGCAAATTTACATATTTTTTGCTTATGGCGATATTGAATCTTGTTTTGCGCCGGTTGTCCGGCTTGGCTTTGTTTTATGGCGGCTGGCAGCTTACCATATCCGGATCATCCAGACTACGGAAATGATGATGCCGATGCCGCAGAGGCAGGCAAGCGCTATCTCCAATTGCCGGAGCCGGGATTGATGCCCCGTGCTCCGGCTTTTGTTGTCGGAAGTCATTCCTTTATCGTTTTATGAATTTCAGTGTCTGGCATGTGCCGTTTTGCAGCTGCAAGACGCAGTAGTAAAGGCCGGACTCCATATCGGATACTTCAATCTGGAAGCAGCCCGAGTTGACGATTCCCTTGGCAATTTGTTGTCCGGAAGCAAGGTAGATGCTGTAATCCGATACGGCAATGCTCGATTGGATTTGCAGTTTGTCCGATGCCGGATTGGGATAAAGCCGGATATCGCCCTTGTCCGCAGCGTTCTCCACTCCGGTTCTTTCCCGTTTCAATGAGTTGGAGAAGGCCCATGCCGATGGTCTTTGGCCGGAATATACCACGCGGACCGCGTAACTGTAAAGACCGTCCGGCAATTCTTCCCAATTTGAGTCTTCGAACGATGTTTCCTGCAGCAGTCCGGTATGCAGGCTTGTCCATTGGGAGCTGTCGGTCGCATGGCGTTGGAGGAACCTCCGGACTTCATACCCCCGCAATGCCTTGGCCTGGTCGTCCGCGTCTTGTTCCATCGTCCAACGTATCACGGCTAGGCCGTCCTCTTCTTTGGCTGTCACTTCGGCTGGTTTGGCTAAAATGTCTTGCAAAGCAATATCTCCCAAATTTAGGTCCGCATTTCCAATAGTGTCGGAAACCGACAGTGTTACAAATCCGGAGGCGGAAACTCTCAAGCTGAATCTCTGTTCGGCCACTACTTCGCTAAGGAGGAATTCCCCATGGGCATCGCTGGTTGCTTGCAGGTTCTGCATCCCTGAAAACCTGATGTCGGCGCCTGTAATGACATTGCCGTCCAGGTCGGTTACTTTTCCTCGGATGTTGTAAGTGGGCCGGGAAGCCGGACGTATGGAGAAGTTTTCAATACGGAAAGAAGTGTATTGGCTTTCGCTCCGTTGTGCGGAAATGACGCGGAATCCGAAATGGACGGTTTGGTCGGTGTCGAAGTTCAAGGTGTCCGTGTAGTGCCTGCTGAGGCTGTCCGGGCTGCATAAGGATGCCACCAGAATGTCCAGGCTGTCAGGATGGTTCTCGTGCCCCATGAAGAGTTCTAGGGTGTCCCCGGGCCGAGCTGCGCCAAATTGCCGGATGGCGTAGTCCAGGTCAATGATGATGTCTTCGTTGGCTTCCATCCGGAAAGCGGGCGAAACCAAGAGACCTGCAGGGTAATCCACCGCGCGGTAACGTCGTGTGATATGGGCTATCGTGTCTGAGCCGTTCAGCGCAGAGAACTGCCATTGGTCGAAAAGGATACCTCGGTTGTAGGCTTCCCATTCGGATGCTCTTTGGCCGAAATGGCTGGCGTATAATGCATCTAACGGTCGAACGTAATCTACTTTGATGTCATCGATGAAGATGAAGCCGTTCCCTTTCTCGCTGTAAGAATAGAACCCGATGTACAATTTCTGGGCCTGGTCCAAAGAAAACCGGAAAATAGCCTTTTCGTATTCTTGTCCGGGGATGCATATTTCCGGATAGTCTTGCAGCATCAGCACGGCGGAATCCGGGTCGGGTGCCGAATAAAGTCCTACACTGAAGTTTTCATGGTAGTAGTCGATATTCCGGAAAGTGCGGTAGAAGAAGGACAGCATCAGGCTGTCGGCTGGGAATTCGATGCATTCGGAGAAGATATAGTCGTCCCCGTCTACACCGGCTTGCGATGAGTATGCCAAAGCGGCTGTCCCGCTGTAAGCATCGTAAGTGATTCCGCTGCCGGCGGCGACCCATGCGTTGCCGTCTTCGTTAGCATCCACGGAAGCCCATCTGACCCGGTTCTCTTCCGAGGAGAAATCTTCAAAGTAAGGCAGTGTCCGGTTAGGGAAGTGCTGGAGGCTGTTCCCTGAGATGGTGTTGTTGATGGTATCGGCATCTCCGTCCATGATGATGCGCGACGCGAGGCTGTATGTCCCGGTGGCGGAGATGTCGGCAGGCAGGCTGAACACATGTTCGTGAGTCTGGCCGGGAGCCAAGTCCAAGGTGACTGTTTCGCTTTGCTGCAAGACGTTGTTGAGCCAGTACTCGGCCTGGACGGATGTGACGTTTTCTGTTCCGTGGTTCCTGAAGGAGACGGTGACGGGCGTGCTGGTCTTATTATATCCGGACGTTTCAGCAAAAGAAGCGGACAGTACGCAGATATCCTGTTCCTGGTCTATGCGCACATCGTCGAGGAAAAGCTCGCAATGTTCACCTTGGCCGAGGAAAGCCACATAGTACAATCCATCGGCGGGGACATCGAAATAGAAGTATCCGCTGAGCCATACCGACTGCGTGATTTGTGTCTGCCATTGCACTGACTTGGCCAGCGTCTCCGGGTCGGGATTTGTTCCGAGCATCACGGAAAGCTGCATGTCGGCTCCTGAATAAGGGATGCCGGCATAGAAGAAGGATACCCGGTAGCGGCCTTCTTGCAAGGAAACGGCCGGGCTGATGAGCATGTCGTTAGCCGGGGAGCCTGCCAATGCAGGCAGGAAGCAGACATTCTTGCCCTTTGAGAGAAGAGTGAAAGCTACCGTGGCTGTGTCCCAGTAGGTGGCGATGCTTTGATCGGGGTTGAGAGAGGTCCAGGACGAGAAATCTTCCCCGCTCTCGAAGCTCATGCGGTAGGGCGAGGATACCGGTTCGTAAGTCATGATGTCCATTTGCAGGCTGTCGTTCCCGGCATAAGTCCCTTGGGAATCCTCCACCCATGCTTTCAAGGTTCCTGTTGTGGCGGAAGACAGGTCTATAGGGGTGGAGAAAGTGAGGGACACGCTGCTGTCGGGAGCTATGGCAACCGGAAAGGTCTGGCTTGCCACGGGCTGGTCTCTCCATTGGTAGGATACCCGGATGTTTTCCCGGCTTTGCATGCCTTGGTTGAGGACGGAAACGGTCACTTCTGTCGCTTGGCTGGATACGGGCAGCTTGGTATTGACCGGGGACAGGATGGCTTCCAGACACAGGTCGGCTTCCACGGTTTCGATATGGATGTTCTTGATTATGACTTGGGTGAGGTTGCTGCCGGTGACCTCGATCCCGAGGGACTGCCATGCGCTTTCCTCGATGTTCAAGATTTGGCTGAACCTAGTGAATCCGGCAATGCTTGCGTCGAAGGGCGTTTCTTGCAGGGTTGTCTGTTCTCTCCAGAGTCCTGAGTAGCTTTGGCTGAAGACGAATCCGCCTTGGGTAGTGGCCATCATGTCGAATGAAATCCTGATTTTCCCGGCAGGGATCTCCATGCAAGGGCCGATGAGGATGGCATTGTTGGCTTGCCCCAGCCATACGGGCTGTTCTCCGTAGTCAGGGAGGCTGATGTACATCCAGCTTTGTGTGGGGCGGAGAGATCCGTTGGCGAAGTCTTCCCCTTCATTGGATGCATTCCCTTCGTAGGGAAGCGAGGCCGCGGTGCCGATACGTATGGAGTTGGCGTACAGGGTGTCATTCCATTCTTGATTGTCGTTTCCGTGTTCTATCCAGACTTTCAGCTCGGAATTGCCGCGGGGCAGGTTTATGGCCCGGTCCAGGTTTACGGTAGAGGACTGGCATGCCGGCAGGGTCTGTTGCGCGGCTTGCCTCGAGACAGCGCCTTCGCCGATTCTCCAGGCTATGTCGTAGCTGGAAATCTCGTTGCCAGCGTTGAAGACTTCGAATGAAAGGCTTTGGGTGCTGTCGCAATCATTGGCGGGGCTATACAGTTTGGTCAGGACCAGATCGTCCGAACTCGAGCTTTCGGTGCGGATGTTGTCCAGCGCCAGGCTGATGCGTGCGAGCCAGCTCTCTGCGTAGAGGCAGGAGCGGAAAGCTATGCGGATTTCTTTGCCGTCGAAGTCGGAGAGATCGATGCAGAATTCAGTCCATCCCGGATAATCCACCGTATTGAATTCTCCGTCTGGGAAAATGTCCGAAGAGAGGACATGCAGGAGGCAATGCGTGAAGTCGGCCGGATTGCTTCCCGTTTCGCTTGCCAGGACTTCGATGGTGTCGGTCGAGCCTGAAATGAATTCGGTAGTGGACAAGGCGAATTTCAGGTATTGCTGCCCTTCTACGGAGAACGCAGGCGAGATGAGCCAAGAATCGGAATATTCGCGTAATCCGTAACCTGTTTTGATTAAAAGGTAGTGCTCGCTTTGATCCGGAGCGGCAATATCGACGCCGGCCTCGTCCCCGATGGTTTGCAGGAACATCCCGTTGTCTGTCCCCTCGTCTCCGAGATACAGATATTGCCAGTTTTCGGGAGGGAAAGTCCCGGATTCGAAGCTTTCGGAAAGCTGTGCCTGGGTCTGTCCGATGCCGAAAAGCAAGGACACGGCCAGTAGGCAGGATGTGAAGAAAGGTCGTTTCATGGTTTTAATGTTTTAATGAATATTTGTTTTGAAAAAGGCACGGTTGGAGTGCCTGCTGCTTGTTGCGGCAAAAATAGGTTGCCTCTGCCGGGAGACCTTGTCCCTGCATTCACAAAAGGCCGACAATCGGGAATGTTGTAGTACAACAAAATGACGACATTTTTGTATATTATTTATTTTAAATGTGTTGTATTTGTTGATTCGGCTGTTTTGTGAGAGGGTGTCTGAGAAATGTTGTATGTTTGCCTGCCTGCTTATGGGGTTGGACGGGTGGGCGGTGTCGTTTTTGTCTAACGGAAACATGGATGTATGCGTTATTATCGTTTTTGTGTTTGGTTCTTGTTCTCGATTTTTGGCTTCGAGGGAGCGGCAGGCCAGGATATTCTTTCGCCTGCCGGGAAAGACATGTCTGTGGCCGAAAAAAATCTGAAATTGGAACATTGGTTTCTGCTTTATGATGCGGAGACGCGTTTTGCGGAGAAAATAAGTTTGGCAGACTCCATTCTAGGCTTGTGCATGGAGGTGGGGCGTTATGAGGAAGCCGCCGGGTATTGGACGCAAAAGGCATCCATGCAGGAAAAGGCAGGCAGTTTCCGGGAGGCGTATTATACATGGAAATCCTTGGGTCAGGCATTGCAATACGGTATCTTGCCGGTGCGCACGGAAGACTCATTGGCGATGACGGCTTCCCTCCAGATGGTGTCCGATGCCATGCAGGCGGGAATGAGCCAGGAAGGTATTGAGGCTGCCTATGCTTTTCTGCACCGATGGCCGGATGCTTCGAAGACCATGCTGGCTTCGGTTTATTCTAATCTGGCCAGCTTGTATATGTATTCGGGGCGGATGGAGGATGCTTTCCATTATCATCAGCAGGCTTTGTCTCTGCTGCCTTTGCCGGTGGAGGAAGAGGTGTTGGTGTACAGGAATTTGGCAGGATGGTTCTTTGCCTCCAAGCAAATGGACTCGTCTTTGTTTTATCTGATGAAGATACGTCCCTTGGTGGTGGCATTCCCGGATTTGAACTTGGATTTCTATTACAATAATCTGGCTTGCATTTATTCGGAACTCGGTCAGAACGATTTGGCCTTGCATTATTTCGGCTTGGCATTGGACGAAGTGGATAAGAACGCGGAAAAATCCTTTCGAAAGACAAGGATATTGGTGAATATGAGCAATATGAGTCGAGGCGCGGATGATGTGGCATCGGCCAAAGCCTATTTGCAGGAAGCCATAGCGCTTTCGAGGGAAATAGGATACAAGGAAGTGGAGTGCTATGCCCATGAAGATTATGCGGCCTTGCTGTACGAGGAAGGGAAACTGCAGCAGGCTTATCAGGAATTGCAGGCTGCATACCGTTTGCGGGATTCGGTGTGGAATAGGGAAAGGGAAGAGGTGGTCTATAATCTTCGTAAGGACTTTGAGCTGGAGAAGATGCAGTCGGATTTGAAGATGGCCGAACTGGCCAATTCACAAAAGAAGTTGAGCCTGACAATACTGTCTCTTGTCATTTTTTTCCTGCTGATTGCGTTGAGCGTATTGTTGTACCGTCTTAAACGAGGCAAGCAGGAAAGCGACGAGGTGATTCGCGATATACAAGAGGAGAATGATTTTTTGGCCAAGGGGATTGAAACGGAAAAGCAGAGAGGGGCGGATCGATCCATGTCGAACGCCTACAAAGACGAGGTGCTGCATCAGATTAAAGAGGAAACGGCTCGTCTGCAGGAAACAGTCCGGAGCCTTTCAAAAGACGAAGTGGAAAGGGCTTGTGCCCGGATAGCGCGTCTGGCGCAATCGGGATCGGTTGAAAACCGTTGGAAACAATACCTTGCCGATTTCGAAGCCACTTATCCCTATTTCTTTGTGAACCTGGAACAGAAGGTCTCTGGTCTGACCCGGAGCGAGAAACGCTTGGCGGCCTTTTTGGCATCGGGTTTGAATGCCAAAGAAATAGCAAATCTTACGGGGCGTACTCCCCGGTCGATAGGGACGTTCATTTACAGGCTTCGTAAAAAGATTGGGCTTGGCAACGAGGTAAAGACCTCCGACTATTTCGAGGCGCTTAGGGAAGAATCGGTGTCGGGCCGGAAGTGAAAGCGCATGGAGTGGAATCGGTGGGAGGATTTTCCGGATTAGGCGGACTGCCGATTCTATCCGCGCTCCAGGCAATAGGGGCGTTTTAGAAATCCAGGCGGATTCCACCCATGAAAGTGAAACGGGGCATCGGGTATCCGGCATTGATTTCGTATTCCTGCCCTAACAGGTTTTCGGCCTTGAGGTAGATTTCAGCGATTCCGCCGACCCGCACCCCGGCCTGCAAGTTCCACAGCATGAAATTCTCCTGCTGGATATTGTCCGCCGCCACCGAAGTATATAGCCCGTGTATGTATTGGATGCCGGTGGATGCGCTCCAGCGGTCGAGACGGAAATCCAATCCGGCAAAGAGCTTATGCTCGGGCGAGCCTAAGACAGGATGCTCCATATGCAGCCAGCTGTAGTTGGCGTATACGTTCCAGACCTTGGTGATGCGGTATCCGAAATCAGCTTCCGCACCCCAGTTTTCAATCAATCCCCCGTTCATGTTCAGCGGGCGACCCGAAGAACGGTCTACATATATAATATTGTCCCCATGGATGTAAAAGAGGTTCACCCCATAGCGTAATGCCCCGTGCAGCAGGCGTTGCGAGAACGAAAGCTCGTAACTCATCAGGCGTTCCGGTTTCAGGTCCGGATTCTGGGGCGGGAACATGTACATCTCCCGTATCGTCGGGTTGCGGAAACCTTTGCTCACCATCGCCTTGACTTCAGCGTTCTTGGGCAAGTGGAACGAAAGCCCGCCTTGCGGGATCCATTCCCCGCCCGTCCGGCTGTGGTAGTCGAAGCGGACACCGGCATCGAGCGAAAGCCATTTCCAAAGATCCTGCCGGAAGTCCACGTAAGCCCCCACCTCGTCCAAATGGTGGTCGGCACTTGGTTCGTCTTCTCCGGTTTCTATATAATGATTCCATGAATTCCCGCCGAAATGCTGGTAGTCCACGCCCAGCGTCACCCGGTTTCCTTTATAAAAGGACGCGCTTTGGTAGACCGACACCCCCATCATTTGATCCCGGGAGTTGAATCGGTAGTCCAAAGGTTCTTCCCCGTTTTCGTATCCGTCTTTGATACGATGCCGTCCCCAGTTGTAAAAGAAGCTCAAGGCCCCGGAAGTCTTTTGGTAATGGTTTTCCAAGGCGAGCGATGCCATGCCTCGGGTAATCCGGGAATCGTTGTCGTTGATAGGCTTGTCTACCGTGCCGGGATTGGAGGCGTTGAAATGCGTCACATTCGCGTCGGCCCAGATTTTCCAATGGGCATCAAAATCGTAACCCACTTTGGCATAGCCGCCGAACTGTTCGAAGCCCATGTTTTCGCGATGCCCGTCGGTGCGGTCGTAGGATGCGGTGACAATGCTGCTGAACTTGCCTTTGCGGACCCGGTTGGAGGCTTGCGCGTGCATCGTCCCGTAAGTCCCGATTCCGGCATCCACGCCGGTGCGCACGCCGTCTTTCTGCATCTGCCGGGTCACGATATTGATGACTCCGCCCATCGCGTTGGAGCCGTAAAGCACCGAGGCCGGGCCGCGCAGCACTTCCACCCGTTCGGCCATCATGCTCTGGTAGGCATCGGCGATCGGATGCCCGAAAAGTCCCATGTACTGGGGATGCCCGTCAATCAGGACCAGCATTTGCGAGGCTGAGCCGCCCCCGATACCCCGCAGGCTGATGCCGCCGGCCGCCCCATCGGAAACCCCGTAGCCGTACACGCCCCGTGAGGTTACGAATAGTCCGGGAACCTGCTGGCTTAGCAAGGGCAGCAACGAGACTTCATGGCTTTCTTCGATTTGGCGATGCGAGATGACGCTGACGGTCATCGGCAAGTGCTGTATGTCGGTGGCGTTGCGCGTACCGGTCACGACCACTTCGTTGAGGTTGATGCTGCGGGCAATATCGGAGGAGTCGGGTGCTTTTGGCAACGGATTCCCGGCGGAGGCTTGCAGGAAAAGGCTGGTGGCCAGGAACAGGGTTGTGGAAAATATTGTACGCAAGTGCATCTTGTGTTGTTTTTGAATGGCAAAAATAGATAGCTGGCAGGAAATGGCAATGACATATATTACGGCAAGGCTTACCCTGTTTACAGGTTTGGGGCTATTGTTTCGTCGACTGTTTTTTGAATTTGTTTTGCATTATTTGAAAAAAATACTAAATTCGCATTACGGCTTTCTTCTATGGAAGGCGGGGAAAACTAACGGAGTATTCATAAAATCACATTATGGGAGCAGAGCAAGTTTTTTAATGTCCAAAACAAGAACACAGGCTTCGGATGCCTTGCACTGCCATGCGGGTTTTCCGGTGCAAGCCTGGATGCAGTGTACACCTAATTTACTAACAAAAAAATTGTTACTGAAAAAGCCAAGAAAAAGGATTATCGAATCCGAATTGTAAAACAACCAAAACCAAACATTATGAAAAAACTTATCGGAATGACCTTGGGCCTGTTCGTGATGATAGGTCTGTCTATGGGTCAAGTCAAGAATTCTGGTTCCAGCGGGGAACAATTCAAAGTCAAGAAACAGATTGAACGGAAGGCATTTATTGCGCAGCCCGGCCTGACCTCTTCCCAGGAAGCTGGCTTGCAGGCGGAAAAGCCTGTAAAACCGGAGCCTTTTGCTGTTTTTGCAAAACGGGGCGACGGCAAGAAAGTGGCATTGAAGTTAATGGAAACACGTCCGTTTGCCAGCAAGGACAATGCGCGTATCACGCTTGATGTCTATATGGACTGGGGTGATGGCTCCGGCTACCAAGTGCTGCTGGATGCCGATGCTACCGCTTGCGGGGATTTGTTCCCGGAAGACGAAGGCAACCTTTGGATAGAGGACGATGAAGAATACCTTCCATTGGAAGAGATTTATGCCGCCTTCGAATACAAGATTCCCGAAGACGCTACCGGCGTGGTTGAAGATTACACGGTGGTTCTGGCAGGCGAAAGCGAATCGTTGGATATTCCGGCGGGAACCTATGATGCCGTTGTTGTAAATCCTTCGCCGGCTTCGTTGTCCAATCCGGCAGTCATTTACGTGGCAGCCGGGGACGATGCCCGGTTGAACGACTATGCTTTCGAGGCGGGAGTGGAATACGTGTTTACGGTTGACATGGATCCCAACGGCCAGAACGACCATGTGGAATTGGGCATCAAAGCCGACTACGACTTGGCGGTTGTTGACATCACGGCGCCTGTGACGGGCGAGGATTTGACAGCCACCGAGGATGTGACCATCGTGGTGGAAAACTGCGGGACTCAGGAAATCGCATCATATTCGGTATCCTATACCCTTGATGGCGGTGAAGCGGTAACAGAGACCGTATCGGAAGCCTTGGCACCGGGTGCTACCAAGGAATACACCTTTGCCGGCAAGGCTGATTTGAGCGCGGAAGGGGTTACCTACCAGATTGAAGCAAGCGTGGCCTACGAAGGCGACGAAGTGCCTGAGAACAACACCCTTGCTGCCGAAGTATTCCATATCGGTCCCATGCAGCCTCCTTTCATCTGCGACTTCAATGAAGAAGCGGATATGGATTTTTGGACCGTCATCGACAACAATGAAGATGGAACCACTTGGGAATGGGATGGCGAAGCTGCGTTTATCAGCTACGACTGGGACAATCCGTTGGATGACTATCTGCTGACCTTGTGCCCGGTGACTCTGGAAGCGGGGGATGCTTACATTGCCTTTGCATACGATGCTGCCAGCAGTTTCTACATTGAAAAAATGTCGCTTCTGTGGGGAACCACCAACAATGTGGAAGAGATGGAAGTCCTTGTGGATTTCGATAACATAGAGGCCGGCAGTGAGCTTAAATTCCATGTGGAGAATCTGGACATCACGGAAGCTGGAAACTACTACTTTGCTTTCTATGCCTATTCGGATGCCAATATGTTGGGTATCACGGTGGATGATGTGGAAATCGGCCAAGGTGCCTATGTGGGTACTCCGGATTTGGCCATTTCCGATATCCTGTTGCCGATTTCGGCTTGCGACCTTTCGGCGGAAACTCCGTTGCAGGTGCTGGTATCCAATGTGGGCCGTGCGGATATTTCCACCTTGTCATTGTCCTATACTTTGGATGGAGGTGCCGCGATTACGGAAGAATTCGGCGCTATTCCCTATGGAACGGATACTATTCTGACCTTTGAACAGACTATGGATTTGTCTGCCATTGGGAAGCATGTGGTTTCCGTGGAAGGTGAAATTCTGACTGCTACCGGCAAGGACGAGGTTAACTTGGAAAACAATGCCGCCGTGGATTCGCTTATTACCTTTGAACCGGTGCCGGCTCCGTTCATTACCGATTTCTCCGATCCCGAACAGGCAGCAGACTGGGTTGGCGATTGGTATTATGATAATCAGACCGGCGGTTATGTGGCTACGATGTACGATCCTTTGTATTCCCGTTGCGTGACCTTGGAAGAAGGTGTTGCCTACCGTTTCTCGATGGAATATAGGGCAGGGTCAACCTTCTTCGGCATGGCTATCCCGGAAGCATTCGCTATTGTCTATGGCGTATCGGGAACCGATGTGGCAACATGGGATACTTTGTGGAACGAACCGGAATCCTATGAAGAAACCTTTGTTTCCGGAGATGCTTCGTTTACCTGCGAAACTGCTGGAAATTACAGCTTTGGTGTTCTTTCGTCCGGTTATCTGTGGATTGCGGAAATCTCCATTGCGGAAATCACCGATTACGATGTCCGTGTCAATTCCTACGAGTTGCCTTTGGCTCGCATGGTGCCGGTAGAACATGTCAATACTGCTTTGACGGCTACGATTGAGGTTCAGAACCGGGGTGCATTGGCTTGCACGGCCAAGGTGGACGTGCTGAACGGGGAAACCGTTTTGGGAACCGCTAATGTGGAACTTCCGGAAGTGGACGGGGTGGCCGATGCCGAAGTGGAATTTGCTTTGAGCGGCTTTGAAGTTGACGATGAGTTCACTTTGACTTTCCGGGCAACGGTGGTGGATCACGCCGATATTGACTTGACGGATGACAATGAAATGCAGAAGAGCGTGGTTGTGACGCAGGACGTAATGGCTTACGATGCGGTTACCGATGCGATGTTTGAGGATGTGGAATCTTATGCCATCGGGTCGGATAGCGAATTGTCGGCTGGGATTCCTTTCTCCTTGGCAGTGAAGGATACGCTGACGGCTATTTCTGTAGGTTGGGGTGCTCCGGCCGGTGAAGAAGTGACCGTGGCTATTTACCATTGGGATGCGGCTACCCAGACTATGGGCGACCTGATTTTTGAAACTACTGGTTCGGCAGGTACGGAATCCGGCTTTGTGGAATACGAAACGCCGGGTCTGTGGTTGGAAGCTGGCGATTATATGATTACCGAGGCCTCTACCGGTTATATCCTGATGGCAGACATGACGGCTGAAGGTTATTTGTATGTGACCTCCAATGATCCTCCTACCTATCAGAGCGGTCTCGGTTATCCGGCTATCCGCGCCATCTTTGGCAGTGATGCGGTTCTGCGGGCCAAGGATGCGGCTGTTGAAGCAATCCTTAACCCCAGAGGCGATGGTTTATTCACTGCCAACCAGGAAGTGGAAGTACAGGTTCGCAATATGGGTTATGAAGAAATAGCCGTTCCGGTGGTTCTGGCTGTCAACAAGGAAGAGCCTATCGGCCCGCAGACGGTGACATTGGCTCCTTACGCTGTCGGCACGGTGACCTTCACGGCAGACATGTCAGCTCCTTCTACCGAATATGTCCTGACGGCTATCGCTCAGCTGGAAGGTGATGAGGATGCTACCAACGATACGGTTACCAAGGTGGTCAACTCCTTTGCTCCGGCCAACCCGTATGAAATGAACTTCGAGTATTGCGAAGACTGGGCTACCGAAGGCTTCAACCCGGCTTGGACTACAGTGGATGTGGATGGTGCATCTATTGGTGGTTGGACGGGATTTACCTTCCCGTTGATGCAACAGCCTGCCGGTTTCTTTGTCTTCAACCCGGCCATGACAGAACCTTCTCTTCTGGATGAATTGGGCGATGCCATTGCCCCGCATAGCGGCGAACGTTTTGGTGCCAGCCTCTTCCTTTATGAAGGTGGTGCTCAGGATGACTGGTTGATTTCGCCCAAATTGCTCTTGCCGGCGACTGATGCCAAGATGAGCTTCTATGTGAAATCGCACTCATCCGATTACGGGCTGGAACAGTACAATGTTCTTATCTCCGGAACGGACAATGAACTGGAAAGCTTTGTTCAAATTGGAGAGACCCGCGAGGCTCCGGTGGAATGGACTTTGATTGAAATCGACTTGACTGAATATGCAGGTAAGGAAGTATACGTGGCTATCCAGTGTATTACCAACAATGCGTTCATGTTCATGGTTGACGATATCGTGGTTTCGGCTCCGACGGGCAATGAAGGCGGCGATGTGCTGAGTTCTCAGCTGAGCCTCTACCCGAACCCGGCTTCCGAAATCGTCCGGATTCTTTCTACCGATGCCCGGATTAACCAGGTTTCCATTATGAACCTCTCCGGTGCTTTGGTATACGAAAGCGCGGCTACGCTGGACCAGACGGAATTCCGTTACAATGTATCCGGTTTGAATGCAGGCATCTACTTTGCCCGCGTGAAGACCGACCAAGGTACGGCTATCCTGAAGTTCGTGGTAAGATAGTGGGGCGTTTTGGTTGGAAGAGGGTGTGCCGGCTTAAAGCCGGCAGCCCTCTTTTGACTTGTTGGAAAAAGCTGTGGGTATTTATAGATAAAAAATCGCTATGGAAACTCGGAAAATAATTGCACTTGTGCTGGCGTTCCTTCTTGTGTCTGCAGTGGTGGCCGCATTGTTGTACTGGCTTGCCGATATGTCGCTTTCTTCTGCCTTGTGGATTGGTTTCAGTGCCGGTGTGGGAGGTTTGGCAGGCGATTATGTACGGGCAAGGATGAAGAAAAAGAACGTGGCAGGACAAGCTTAAAATTGCATGATATGAGAAAAAGAGATCGTTATTTGGCATTGGTGCTGCTTTGCGCCTGCTTGGTTTTTGTATTGCTTAATGCGGGCGGCTATCTCTTCCATGGGGAGAGCGGCCTCTTGGATGTTTTGGCGGTGCTTTGTTTTGCGGGCATGTTTGTAGGCTATATCGCCTATTTCGGCCATGTCTTGGGAAAACGCCGCAATACGTTCTTAGGCAAGAAGATTCGGGAAGATTGATTGGTTGTGTCAAGGCAGGTGTTATAGGCTAATTTATAGAACCTGTCTTGAATTTTTTTCTCAGGTGATGTGCCTGTGTTTATCACGGCACATCGCCTTTTCAAGGAAGATGTCGCAGGTATGTTTTATCCATAAAACCTAAGTTCTATGAAAATCCATATTAAGCGATTGCTTCCACCCATTGGAGTTCTCCGGAATATCATTGTCCGTACTAATGATGGGCGGAAATTCAAGTTGGGCCATATGCAGGAAATAGAAGTAGGGGTGGAGGATGGGGGATGGGTAAGCTTCCGTTTGGATTGGTATCACCGCAAAGTGATGCTGAACCAGGCCGAACAGGGCCGGGATGTCTATGTGATTTTGTACTACGTCATGCGGCAGGGATTTTAGTTTCTTTATCGCTTTCCTGTGTACTTTCGGCTGTTTGCGGCTGTTCGCATCCCGGAACCGGATTCCGGAAAAGAATTTCAATATGGCAGTCATTACTTCGTTCATTGTTCAGCTGCTCGTATTGGCTTATGCCATGTTCCCGCTTCCGTGGCTTATGCCCATCAGCTTCATCATGCTCTTCTCCTTGGTGCTATTTCTTGTTTCGCGAAACCGGAAGTCTTTGTAGATGTTGCGTTTATGATATGTCGTGAACTTTCTACCTGATGCCTTTGGAGTATCTGGAATCGCCTCTCCATGCTTTAGGGGGAGGCGTTTTTTTTGCTAGCGGCAATAGTTTTTTTAACTCAAAGCCTACTGGCCGATTCGGGTTAAGCCCGAAGCCTGAGGTGCCGATTTGTGTTAAAAAATGTTAAAACTAATACTTTTAGTTGTAAAACTAATCCGTTTAGTTTAATTTTGCCTCAACTTCCGTAATGGGGATTGGCCGGTGCATCGGCAGGATGGGAGGACAAGATGATGGGTTTTGATATGAAACTGGATCTTAGCTCTTCTCGGATGCAGTAAGGAAAATAATATGCCGGCGGTCTTGGATGTTGAAATACAGAAGAAAATGGAAAAACTGACACCCAAAGAAGAGGAAATCATGCGCTGGTTCTGGAGCAAGGGACCGCTGTTCGTGAAGGAATTGCAGGAACTCTATCCTGAACCCCGACCGCATTTCAACACGCTCTCCACCTTGGTTCGCCTGTTGGAACAGAAAGGCTATGTGGCACATAAGGCCTATGGCAAGACCTACCAGTACTATGCCTGCGTGGCCGAGGACGAGTTCCGGAAATCCACCCTCAAGGATGTGGTGCGCAAGTATTTTGCCGACTCCTATTTGCAGGCGGTTTCCACTTTGGTGCAAGATAATGCCTTGAGCGATGCCGAGATAGAGGAACTTACCGCCTTGGTGAAAAATTTGCGTTCCAAGGGGGATTCCAAGAAAAAGGGGAGGAAATCGACGCGGTTTGAAGTGTGAGGCTTGTCCTATAGGTGAATATCATGGAATTGCAAGAGCTTTTATATCAAGGAAATGCCCTTCTTTCTTGGTTCGGGGAGAAAGTGGGCGGAAGCGGGGCTGCTTTTTGCCTATATCTGTGCAAGGCGGCGGTATTCATGGGCTTGTTCTACCTGCTTTACAAGGTCTTGCTGAGCCGGGAGAGTTTCAGCCGTTTTAACCGGGTAGTGCTGTTGTCGGCTTTCGTGCTTTCGTGTTTGTTGCCCCTTTGGGTTCTTCGGGAACAGATAGAAGTGGCACGGCCTGCTTTGCGGATAGTGTCATCGGATTTAGGGGGTATGGTCGCCTCTGCTGCACCGGAATCTCCCGATTGGGCGGTTGTTTTATTGTGGGGCGTGTATGGGAGCGGTTTGCTGCTCTTTTTGTTAAGGCGTTTGTTGGCCTTGGCGCAGTTGAGACGGATGCTGGTTCATGCCTGGAAGAGACGAAATCTGCCCGGAGGCGTGGTCTTGGCGGTTTCAGCTAAGGCGCGGATGGCTTTTTCGATGGGACGGTATATCGTGTTGCCGGAGAATCTGGCGCAGAGCGAGGATTTGCCGATGGTGTTGCGGCACGAGATGGCGCATATCCGTTTGCGGCATTCCTGGGATTTGCTGATGGCGGATTTGGCGGGCTGCCTGCAATGGTTCAATCCTTTCTGTCATTTGTTGCGGCGGGAACTGCAAGCGGTGCATGAGTTCGAGGCCGACCGCGAGGTGTTGGGGAAAGGCGTGGATGCGGAAGCTTATTCGATGCTGCTGATCCGGGTTTCATCTGGAAGGGAGATTTTGCCTAAGCAGGTGTGGGGCGGTAATATGGCTGTTTGTTCCAATGCTTTGAATTACAATCAACTTAAAAACAGATTAAAGATGATGACAAGACAAGAATCCAAAAGGGGAGCCAAGGCCAAGGCGCTTTGTTTCCTGCCGGTTCTGGCGGTCGGTTTGCTGTTGTTCGGCCAGAAAGAGTATGTGTATGCAAGGGTTTCTCCGCTGCCGGAATCGGGAGATGTACGGACAGAAACGATAACTGCGCTGCAAGAAGCGGTGTCGCCGGCGCGGGCGTTGGCATCGGATACCTCTTTGGAAGAGAAAATCCAGCAGGTTCAATCCATTTCGGCTTCGATTGCGGACGATTTGTTCAAGATAAGCCTGGAAGTGTCGGAAGAAGTCGAAGCCGGGATCCGGGAAGTGCTGGATGCTTTGGATTCGCGTATGGAGTTTGAGATAAACGGCAAGACTGTAGGGCTTTCGGAGCTGGTGAAAGGCGTTCAGGATGGCCTTTATGACGAGAAGCAGTTGGAAATTACGGCTTTCCGTATCAAGGACGAGGACGATTCGAGCCGGCTTGAAGTCTCTTTTGACGGGCAAGTGATGGTTTGGGATGAGAATGGGGGGGATACTTTGACATTGACTACGATAAGCAAACCGGATTCGGGTGTTTCGCTCACGACTTCATCCAGCTCGGTGTCGGTAGTGAGAGGCGATGGAGAGGACGATGTGAGGATTTATGTGGACGGAAAGGAAGTGAGCCGGGAGGATTTCAAGAAGATGTCTCCCGACCAATTCGCCTCCATTGTCGTGAACAAGGGCGATGGGACAAAGTATTTGTCTGTGACCACGGTAGGCAAGCCGGATTCAGCGGTCTCGATGACGGCTTCATCCAGTTCGGTGTCGGTAGCATACGGCGATGGAGAAGATGATGATGTGCGGGTTTATGTGGACGGCAAGGAGGTGAGCAAGGCTGATTTGAAAGAAATGTCGCCGGAGGAAATCTCGGCTGTTACCGTGGCTAAGCCGGAAGAAGGCGGGAAGGCAATTTATGTGGTCACGAAACGGCAGGAGCAGAAAGCAAAGGCGGGGAATGAACCTCGCTATTTTATCGACGGGGAAGAAGTGGCCTCGGAGGCCGTCAATGGCTTGGACCCGGATTGGATCAAGTCCATGCGTGTGGAGAAGGATGATGAAACGGGCGAAAGCCTCATTCATATTGCTTTGAGGCCTGCGGGTCGGAAAGCGATGAAGGCGGCGAAAGCCGGTGAAGGCGAATGATTTGCCGTTCTTGCCGATGAGGAAGGCTTGTTAGCCAAGAGCAGGGCGATGTCTAGATAAAGGATTTGGGCATCGCCTTTGTTTTCGGGCTTGCGCAGCTGCTGGATTTTTGCGAATTTTACATTTGCAAAATTTCATTGCCATGCAGAAGATAGTTGTTTTTACAGGAGCCGGGGTGAGCGCCGACAGCGGCATTGCCACTTTCCGGGATTCGGACGGGCTTTGGGCCAATTACCGGATAGAAGATGTCTGCACGCCGGAGGCCTTGATCCATAACCGTCCGGTCATGATTGATTTCTATAACCAGCGCCGCCGGGAATTGTTGGAGAAGAAGCCCAATCCGGCGCATTTCGCCTTGGCATCGCTTGAACAGAAATACGAGGTGGAAGTGATTACCCAGAATATCGACGACTTGCACGAAAGGGCCGGCAGCAGCAAGATTACCCATCTGCACGGGGAGATGAACAAGCTGCGGAGCGTGGCCGATCCGGAGAGGATTTATCCTATCGAGGGATGGGAGGAGGCCGTGGCGGCGATGGCGGACGGCAAGGCAAGCGTGAATGATTTTACATCGGTCTGGAAGGAAGAGGTGGATGCCAAGGACAAGTATGGCGACTTGCTGCGGCCGCATGTGGTCTTTTTCGGGGAGCAGGTACCCAATTACGA
>JADIMZ010000133.1 GCA_017694335.1 Candidatus Pullibacteroides excrementavium | reverse complement strand
CTGACGGTATCGACCTCGAATTTTTCCTTCTGGAAAGGATTCAATTCCAAAATATCCCCATTGTGGATGCCGCGGAACTCGGTCTTGCCGTGATAAACGTAGTCGGTACCCTTTCCCAAGGCGAAATAAACGATGTTGACGCTATAGACCTTGCTGACGTGTTCGTAGTTCTCGCCTTTGTTGATGTAATCGCATAGCACCTTGGAAGTGCCGAAGATCATGCGCTGGAAATAGGCGGTCTCGGTGTTGTTCTGGACCTCGATGATGACTTTTTCCTTGGTGTCCATCAACGCCAATAAGTCCACACGGTTGGCCTTGTCGTCCTCTCGTTCGCGGTTGCCTTCGCTTTCCAAGAGGCCCTGGATTTTGACGGTTTTGCCAAAGAGGGAGGAGAGGAAGCCTTCCAGGACATCGAAGTTGGCCTTGTTGCGCAGCAGGCGTTTCATGGCCCAATCGAAGCGGATGTAGTTTTCGGTTTTCTTTTCCATGGCGTTGCGGGTTTGCGTGAATGATACGGCATCCGTTCTTTTCTGTCAATTCTATGCGGAAGCGGCTTCGAATCGGGTCGAACACGGGTACGAATCCGAGGGTTCTCCGAAGCCGATTTCAACATCGATTCGAGGCAAAAGTAAGCCTAAAATTGATAACTCTCTAATTTTTAACAATTTTTAATAGAAGATGAGTCCGATTCAAGGCCATTTATTTCCTCTATGTGGATAGTATCGCCTATGTAAATCAAGATTCCTCGGCATGGCTCGAAGCCCATGGCGTTCAGCGCGTTCATATATTCGCGAACCTGTTTCTTGTATTGCGACATGGCTTCGCCCGTCTTGAAATCCAGTACCACGGCACCTTTGTCTTGGAGTACGACCCGGTCGGGAACGTAGGTCCGGGCAGGGGAGAGGGCTATCGGCATCTCGGTCTTCACTTGGCATCCTTCGGCAAAATACGAAGCCAAACGGGGATGTGTCAGCAGCTGTTGCAAGGCCGATCGAGCCTCCTCTGCCCGTTCGCGGAACATGGGATATTCGTTGAGGCTCGTTTTCAAGGCCTGCTCCAAGCTCTCTTCTGTATAGGCTAAGATGCGCGAGAGGGTCTTGTGGATGAAGTTGCCCCATTCCTGTTCTTGGCTCAGGATGCTTGGCGGCAAGGCGGTAGCTTGGGCTTGGAAACGCCAGTCGGTGCTGGTGAACCGGCTTAGGCCGTTTAGGCTCGGCAGTTCCTCCTTCGCTTTGATTCCGTTGTCTTTATCGGTTCGGACACCCTCGGTATCGCAGGGGAAACCGGGCGATGGAAGAACATTCTGCAAGTCTCCGTTTTCTTCTTGCGGCAGCAGTTCGCCTCCATCCTCTTCCAGTTCTACATAGTCCGGATAAAGTTCGGCAAAGCGGGCGATGGCATCGGTGGGTTTGAAGGTATTGGAATTCTTTTCCGGTACGGTATCCAAAAGATAGAGCCTTTGGCACGGCCGGGTCGTGGCTACGTAAAGGGCGTTCAGATCATCGATTTCAATCATCTGCTTCTCTGTTTGCTTGTCTTTTTCGGCCGGGGATCCGTTCAAGGCGTTCACGTAGCGTACCAGGGCGGTAGGGAGACCGATGCTCTCGGGCATATAACCGGTCGGGAGCCAGTGCAGTTCGGAGGTATGCAGTCGGCTGTTGCTGATAAAAGGCATGATGACCACAGGAAATTCCAGCCCTTTGGATTTGTGGATGCTCATGATGCGGACCGTCCGTCCATCGGGCAGCGGGCAGACCGTTGTGTCCGATCCGCCTTCGGTCCACCAGTCGGTCAGATCCGACAGCCGTCCGAAGCGGTGTTCCTGCACTTGGTCAAGGAACGTCAGCAGGAACTGATCTGCCGACTCCTGCATTTTCCAGAAGCGGAGCACGGCTTCCACCGTGTCGTAAACATCGGCTTGTTGCCAGCCCATCTGCTGCAAGGCCTTGAATCTTTGCCGGGTATCGGACGATGCCCATTCCTTGAAGATATCGGCTTCTGTGCCCGGCCAAAGCCCCACTTGCTTGGCCAGATGGTAGGCTTCGGCTTTGTAGTACTCTTCTTGGCGATCAATGTAACGCAAAGAAGCGATGAGCAGGCGGAGCCCGTCGTGCGAACCTAAGGTCAGCGAGTCGGGGGTGGAGACGGGGATGCCATGCGATACCAAGTAGTCGGCCACGAGGCGGCAATGGGCATTGTGCTGGCAGAGGATAGCCACCTTTCCGGGCTGGTGTTGGCGGACGATTTCCAAGGTGTGGCGGAGATACCAGTCTTGCAGGTATTCGCCTTTCATCTTCTTGGCTAAATAGATGCGTACCGCATTGAAATCCGGTTCGGGCAAGCGTTCCGTGTGGTTCTTATGGTATTGTTCATGGGCTTTGAATACCCGTTGGGCCAGGTTCTCGGGCAAAGCCGGCTCATGGGCATCGTTTTGGGTGTCGGCAGTGCCGGGAGTTTTGGTATTTTCGTTTTCACCGAAGTCCGGGCAGAACGGGTATTGGTTCTTGATGAACTCGTAGAAAAGGTTGTTGAAAGCGATGATGCCGGCTTCGGATCGCCAGTTGCTTTGCAGGTCGCGGACTTCCACCTCCAGCCCGCCTTTGTGTTCGCAGAGGTTCACGAACTGGGCTAAGTTGGCGTTTCGGAAACGGTAGATGGACTGTTTGGGGTCGCCTACTATCAGGCATTCATGGCCTTGGGCCAAGTTGTTTTCCACTAAAGGCCGGAGGTTCTTCCATTGCAGCTTGGAGGTGTCCTGGAATTCATCGATACAGATATGGTGGTACCGGATGCCGCAGCGTTCGTAGATGAAGTCGTTGTTCTCTTCCGCCAAGGCTTTGTCGATGCGTTGGTTGAATTCCGAAAGGGGGATGTCCCCGGTGGTTTCTTTGATGTCTTCCAGGATCTCGTTGGCGCGTTCGAGCAGGGCCAGCGAATAGATGGTATTGTTCAGGACTTCTTTGAGCAGGGCGTAATGGCTGAAATCCAATTGTGTCAGGGCCTCGAAGCATTGTTGCAGGGCTTCGGCATCGTTTTGGCGGCCTTTGGATTTGAGGATGCCTTTCGTCACGCATTTGAGGATGCTGGACGAGGGGGAGGCGATGGCCAGGGGCGGGATGCTGCCGGATGCGGATTCGGGATTGAACCAAGCATAGAGGCCTTTGCTTTTCTCATGGAAGTCTTCGGCGGTCAATCCGGCAAGGCTGACGATTCTCTTTCCTTGGTTCAGGATTTCATCTACTTGGTTTTCAATCTGCTGGCAATAGCCTTGCATCTTTCCGATGATGTTCTTGAAATCTTCGGCATGGATGGATTTCAGGCTCTCCAAGGCTTCAAAGCTGCCTTCATCAAACAGAAGCTGGACGGTGTTCTGGATTATTTCGTTGAGCTGTAAGCTCTTTTCTTCTTCGTCTCGTTTTTGGAGAAACTGGTTGAGGATTTCGGTCTGGTTCTCTTTGCCGGGGCGGCCGCATTCATCCAAGAGGCGTTCGGTTATCTCTTGGCTAAGCTGGTTCAGTTCAATGGTCGGTGTGTAGTTCTGCGGAAGCCCGAGTTCGAAGGCGAAAGGGCGTATCAGGTTCTGCACGAAGCTGTCGATGGTCTTGACCGAGAAGTCTTGGTATTGGTGCAGGATTTGGCGGAGTTTCAGCCGGGCCTGTGCTTGCAGTTCTGTCTTGACGGCATCGGCTTGCTCCGGACCTTGCTGGTATTGTTGCCTCTGATGGCGGCTGAGCAGTTTTCCCCAGTCGGGATACCCTCCCTCTGCTATTTGGGCAAGGGTCTCAAGTATCTTGCGCTTCATGTCGGCCGTGGCGGCGTTGGTGAAGGTGATGGCCAGAATCCGGGAAACCGAGGCACCGGGTTTGAGCAGATGGCGCATGTATTCCTGGGTCAGGGTGTAGGTCTTGCCGCTTCCGGCGGAAGCTTTATAGATGAGCAGCCGGTTGTCGGCTTGGGTATGGTCTGTGTTGAAGTCGTGCATGGCTCGGGTCGTTTTGTCGGTTGTCCTAAGTGCTTTCCCTGTCTTTCCGCTAAGTTATCGTAGAGGATGGTGCCGGATTGTCCTTTGGGCGTTCTTGGCAGTATTCCAAGAGTGCTTGTGGGCTTATTCGGAATCCGGGTTCTCCATGATGGTATTGAATCGGCAGAATTCCTTGTAATGGCAATATTCGCAATTGTCCGGGTTTTCGGTGCGGCAGAAATCCGTCTCAGTGTCGAGCATCGCTCGGATGGTATCGTCCAGGAACTGCCGGGTATGTTCCATGATTTCGTTCATCGGGACTTCTTCAATCTGGCATCCCCCCAAAGAGGCCATCCGGCCTTGGTTCTTCAAGCTGCAGATGCAGGCTTGGAGCGGCCTTTTTTCCTCGGGATTCATGGATGTATATAAATAAAGGTACATCAGCAGCTGGAAGGCTTGGGCGTAGTCTTTGTCCTTGAGCTGGTCCCAATCGTCCAAGCAAAGGTTCTTGGTCTTGCCGGTCTTGTAGTCCACAATCCGGATGTACGTCTTGTCCGAACCGGCTGGGCGGTAGGTGTCCACCCTGTCGGCATAGCCTATCAGGTTCACGGGGTTTCCTGCAAGGTTTTCCCGTTGATGCATGAATTCCTCGCATCGCAATATGCAAAGTTCCCCGTTTTGGATTTCCTCTTCTAAGGCAGCGGCATAGCGTTGCATCCAGATTTTGAGTTCCTCGAAAGCCAGGTAGTTTGCGCCGTGGTCGTACTGTCCTCCGGAAAATTCCTCTTCGAGGGCCTGTTGGAGCAGGCTTTCGCTGTGCCGGCGCAGTATGTCCACGTCTTCCTGCTGCAACAGCCGTCCTCGTTTGTCGAGTTTGTCCGGGCCGTTTCCCGTGAAAAAGTTTTCCATCGCCCGGTGGAAGACTTTGCCTTTGAGGCTGTGGTCCAATTGGTCGCTCACTTCGGGCGGTTCGCCCAAGCGGAGCAGGTATTGGAAATAAAATCGGAGGGGACATTGCAAGAAAGTGGACATGGCGCTGAACGAGATCCCGCTCCGGTCGTTGCCCTTGTCCAGGATTCTTCTTACGGCTTGCAGCAGGGGTTCGCTCTTTGGAACACGCAGGCTGCGAGGCTGGTACTGGGGGTGAAGGAGGCAGAAGCCGGTCTCCGTTGCAAGCGGTTTTTCTTGCCTCGTCACCGTTTCATTCGCTTGTGCCGGAAGTCTCCCTTGGACAGCTCCTTCTTCGGATGGCATTGGGGAGTCGGCCGGATTCACTTGGAAGAGGTTGTCCGGCAGCTCGTGTTCCAACTGCAATAGGAAACGGCTTTTTTCTGTTTTTCCAGGCTGGGAACCGAGATAGAGCAGGGTGGCTTGACGGCAGTTTTGCAGCAGGCTGTAGAAATGGTGGGCCTGCATCGCGGTTTGCTCGGTTTCGGTAGGGATATGGTAGTGTTTCTTGAGGTTGTACAGCAGGAAGCTTTCTTGGGAGGGCGTGCTGGGCAGGAAGCCTTCGTTCATCGACAGCAGGATGACATGCTCGAAGTCCATGCCCCGGGTCTCTAACATGCCCATGATATTGAGTGGCGCATCCGGATTTCCGGTGTAATTGAGGCTGATACCCGATAGCAGATCTTGGAGCAGGTGGAGGCTGGACAGCGGGCCGAGTTCTTCTTCCGGAAGGAGTCGCAGGGCGTTCGTTTGTTCTTGCGCTTCGTTGATGAGGTTTTTCAGGAAGCTGGTTTCGAATGGATTGAGCTTCTGCTTGGGGTTGGTGGCCTGGAACAGGTCGGTTTGCTGGGCTTGGGTGCTGTTCTGGTCTATTTCTATGAGTGTCTGGGCGATGCCGATGAAGAAGGAAAGGGAAGCCAAAGCTGAACCTATCGCCACGGATGGGGCGCTCTGGCTGCCTTCTTCCGCTCTTCCTTGGACGGCTTCTTGGGGGTTCTGGGAATTTTGGCCGAAAATGAAGCGGCAAATCTGGTCGGTCATCGGATTCCGGCTTGGGAAAAGGCTTCGGAATTCCGTTTGGGAAAAGTAAAGCTGGTGGCCGGAAATCATCCAGTTGGCTATATCCTCAGCGGTGCAGTCCTCGGCATCCGGCTTGGCATTTTCCCCGTTCCGGGACTGGCTCTTGCGCAAGTCTTTGCCTGTTGGGTTTTCTTTGAGTGCTGCTAAGCGCCGGAAGAGGGGGTTGCGGAGCAGGCTCATGATAAAGCCTGCTTGGAGGTTCCGGCTTTGATTCTGATAGATGAATTCTTTGGCTTGCAGCAAGGTGCTGAAAAGCGAGCCGGAATAGGTCCCCGACAAAGGGCTGGCGATGCTGACATTGTAATCCGTCCCTTCGGGCAGGGAGTTCATCAGGGGGGCGAACAGGCTTTCGTCGTTGAGGACGATGAGCGTGCGTGGCTGCTCTGTCCGGGGAAGGCTTTGGAGGATTTGCGCCACGGTCTTGGCTTGGCCGGTGTTCTGGGGGCATTCGATGATCCGGAGGCGAATGTTTTTGAGGCTGTCGGCTATGTCCTCGTCCTGGAGGTGATGGTTCAGGTCGGGGTCTTTGCGGTATTCGCGCAGGAAATGTCCGGCTTCCTGTACCGGATCGTCCATGTAGTAGCGGTCGGCATTCCAGAGGATTTCGGCTTTGCCGGCGCGAATCAAGCTTTTGATTAGCCTGTGTTCGGCGGCGGTCAGGGCGTTAAGCCCGGCAAAGAGGTAGAAATCGTTTTGGGACAGCCCGTCTTGGAGCAGCTGGGGAAGATTCTGGCAGGCGATTCGTCCGGCCAGCCCGGTGTAGGCGCAGCCTTCTTCTATGAGCCTTTGGGTGAAATCCTGATAAATGCGGCCTAATTTCTGGTAGAAGGCTAAGTAATGGCTTTGCAGGGAGCCATCCTTTGAACTTCCGAGGTCCAAGTGCCAGCTGCCGATGCGTTTGTCTTCGGCTATGTAGGAAAATATTTCCTGGGCAGGGGCGAGCTGGTTGTCTATCTGGTTGAAATCCGAGACCAGCATCCGTCCCCAGTCGGCGAACTGGTCGAAGCTTCGGGCGGGTTCTCTGTCTTGCTGGTAGATGTGGCGGTAGCTTTGGTAGAGCCGCACTTGCAGTTCGATGGGTTGGGCTTTGCGTAGTCCGGCCCATTGGAAGACGATCTGGTCCATGCTCTCGAACTTGGGAAGCCAGAGGGGGAGCTTGTCCTCGGTCTGGGCCTGCCGGATCAGTTTCTGGCGGATGGTCCGTTGCAACCGGAGGGTGGGAAGAACCGCATGGAGGTTGGTGTCTTTGAGGTCGTATTGCTGTATGTGCTGGCAAACATAGTCGGTAAAGGAGATGGTTCTGGGCATGGTCAGTTTTTTTTCGTTCGAATCCAATCTGGAGGAATCCGGTAAGGCGGAATCGGGGTTGCCAGGAATCCGGCTTGTGGTTTCGGGCTTTTGGAGGCTTTAGTTTCGGTTTTGGGTATGCAGGCCGCCATAGCTATTTTGGGGAAGCGTAGCGGGCGCGGTGGCTGCCGATGTCCTCGCTTTAGCGGCTTTCTTCTTGTTTTTCTTGGATTTCTTGTCCAAGGCGGGCGTCTTGCGGGGCGCTATCGTGCTGAGGCGTTTCTGTTCGATGAGCCGGACAACGCTTTCAATGTCCCAGTCTTTGCCTTCAGGGTCGTAGCCGGCTTTGAGGTCGTAGCCCCAGAAGACGGCCATCGTCTGGTAGGCGAAGGCTCTGGCTCCGCCCCGGAAGTCCTTGAGCAGGAAATAGGCGGTGGTGTCGGTCTGCCGGGCCAGCAGCTTGATGAGGATCGCGCCTTGGCTTTTGGTCATGTTCTTGAGGTCTTCCAGGAAGTCGTCCCGGATTTGCTGCTCTTGTTCCTTGAGGTATTTCCGGGATTCCCTTTTACGGCCTGCGGCGTGCAAGGAGTCCCGGATGGCATTGTATTGCTCCATTCTTTCCTTGGCCAGAACGGCATAAGGGTAGGTGCGCCTTACATTATAGACCAGACGGAGATATTCGTTACGTTCTTCGGCCGTGAGCGGTCTGCGGTGTACCTCCACTTGCTCCAGCACTTGCACCGGCAGCAGTTCCCCTTGGTTTTCAGCTACGGGCAGCGTATCGGGATGTGCTGGCATCGCCTCGGTTTCCGGCAGAATTCTTTCTCGTCGTATGGCTACTGCTTCTGTCTCTATGCTTCCGTTCGTCTTCGCTTCCACGGTCATCCCGCTTCCCAATGCCATGCTGAACCCCAGCAAAACAAATGGAATCACGTAGATAAGTTTCCATTTGCTGCCGCTTCCAAGCCTCCTATGTCTCCGAGTCATGCGCATAAGTCCGTTTTGAACACTCCGACCAGCGAAAATACGAAATAGGCGGCAATAAAACCACTGTTACCCGGTTAGGAACAGGGCAACCGCATCAAAATCGCCTGCAACAATCAACTATTTGATTTACAATAGGAGATTCGCCTGCGAATGCCTGCGGGTCAGCACAAAACGATGCTGTCTATTAGTCTGTTGCATTTTGATGCGGTTGCCCTGCGGTTAGGAATTGCTTTGGTGGCAAGGTTCGTAAGATTTATAAGAAAAGTTAAATTTTTTGAGAAGTCGTTACTTTTTACGAATATTGCAGCAATGACATCATCAAAAATCAATATAGCTAAACGCAATTACGACCCTGCGGATGCGGCCTCCATTTTTGCTTTTAGCAAGGGTCTGTTGCATAAGACTTTGGCGGAGGCGGTGACGTTATTGGATTCGACTATAAAGCCAGAGGATATTGTAAGCAAAGGAAAAGGCGGTCTTGGGCAGATGGTGGAAAAATTCTATTATGGATATGAACCCAATAGCTGTCCGGATGCGGATTTTCAAGAGGCTGGCGTGGAATTGAAAACGACGCCGTTGAAAAGGAACGTCAAAGAAGAATTGCAAATCAAGGAACGGCTGGTTTGCGATATGATAGATTTCTGCCGAATTGTAGATATTCCGTTTGAGGATTCTCCTTTTTACAAGAAATCTTTATTGATGCTTATTATTTTTTACCTGCATGTCAAAGGAGTAGAGTTGCGGGATTTGGAATTTTTGTACAGCGTTTTATGGAAACTGCAGGATAAGGATTTGTTGATTATCAAGCAAGACTATGAAACTATTGTTTCCAAGATAAAAGCAGGCAAGGCGCACGAGTTGTCAGAAGGGGATACTTTGTATCTGGCTGCTTGCCGGAAAGGACAAAAAGGTGACGCGTTGCGGAAGCAGCCATTCAGTGATATAGGTGCTCCGCAAAGAGCTTTTTCATTGAAGCCGGCTTATATGCGTACTATTCTGGATTTTGTCAAATCCAGCGGGAAAGAGATGGTGACCAATACGGATATCCGGCTTCCTGAAATAGAGTTGGTTTCTGTAAAGGAGCTGGCATCGTCTTCTTTTGAACAGGTGATGATTCAGAGGTTTGATGTCTTTAAGGGTCAGGATTACAGGCAAATAGCAGGAGCTTTTAAGATGGGTATAAATCCACATGATAAGAGCCGTTATGCGCGGGTGGTCAAGCGAATCATGAAAGAAGGTCTTGCAAAATTCGAGGATGCCGAAGAAGTCCGTAAGGCGGGGCTGGTGGTCAAGACTGTTCGGGTGGAAGTAAACGGAAGGATAAAAGAGGATATGTCTTTTGAGAATATCGATTACGAAGAGGTTTATGAGACGGAAGATTGGGTGGATTCCCGATGGTATGAGATTGTGACATCCCGTTTCCTTTTTGTAGTATTCCGGGCTGTGGAAGGTTGCCGGACCGGTTGGGACAACGAGACTCGGTATGTCCTTGACAAGGTTTTCTTTTGGACGATGCCGTCGGGGGATATGAAAGAGGCGGAAGATTATTGGCTTAATATTCGTCAGAACGTAGTGAAAGATACTTTGCAGGATTCAACGAATACCTATTGGAAACTTTCCGATGGCAAGGATTTTCATGTCCGGCCTAAAGCCAGGCGGAGGACTGATGTAAGTTTTAGTCCGGTTAGCAAGGTTGAAGTTCCTAAAAAGGCTTATTGGTTCAATGGCAGCTATGTGCAGAAGATTTTGCAATGGGCGTATGCGGGTTCGGGAAAAGGGCTGTTCGAGGAATATTCGTAGGGGTAAATTGCCTGTTTTTGAGATGTTTGTTTTTGATACCGAATAAAAACAGTAGATGAAAAGCACAAGGGATACGCATCATCAGAAGGTAAGAAAGGGAGTGTTGTGTGATTCCATCATGGAGTATTGTAAGGCGACACGTCCTTGTTTCAAGCAGGTGGAATTGTTTGGGATAGAAAAGGTGGAAACGTTGCCTGCGGATATACGTGTGGTTGAGTTGTTCGCCGGGGTGGGTGGTTTTCGTATCGGGCTTGAAAGAGCTTCTTCCCGGTACAGGACTGTATGGAATAATCAATGGGAGCCATCGACTAAAAGACAGGATGCATCCATGGTATATTGCCATCGTTTCGGTTTGGAAGGACATAGCAATGAAGATATTGCCACTGTCCCTACGGAAGATATCCCGTCGTGTGATTTGCTTGTGGGAGGTTTCCCTTGTCAGGATTATTCGGTAGCCACGACATTGAAGCGATCGGGTGGCATTGAAGGGAAAAAGGGTGTTTTGTGGTGGCAGATTTACCGGATAGTTCACGAAATGCCTGAGAAGCCTTCTTATTTGTTGTTTGAGAATGTGGACCGTTTGCTCAAATCCCCGGCATCCCAGCGTGGTCGGGACTTTGCTATCATCCTGGCTTCGCTCAGTGATTTAGGTTATGTGGTGGAATGGAGGGTCATCAATGCCGCTGAATACGGAATGCCGCAACGTAGGCGACGCACTTATATGGTAGCCTATAGGGACGATACCGCATTGGCGCGTTCGGTCAACGATGAGGAAGAATGGGTTTTGGCTTCGGGAACTATGGCTTTAGCTTTTCCTGTGAGGGCGAAAGATAGGGGTGGTCTGAAATATTTCCGAATAGAAGGGGCTTTGGACCGGGTTTCGGCAGAATTCAATAAAGGTGCGGAGAAATATGTGTTCGCGAATGCAGGTTTGATGAAGAATAGGGATGTTTTTACTATCGAAACGGTTCCAAATTATGAGGGGGAAAGTTTGACTTTGGGGCAATTGCTGTTGCCGGAAGAAGATGTTCCCGAAGAATTTTTCATTAAGGAGGAGGATTTGCCCAAATGGAAGTATTTGAAAGGCAGCAAGAGTGAGGTCAGGAAAAGTCCGGAAGGGTTTGAATACAAGTATTCCGAAGGCGGAATGGCTTTTCCCGATTCATTGGACAAGCCCTCGCGAACTATCATTACAGGTGAAGGCGGCAGTGGACCTTCTCGTTTCAAACATGTTGTTTTGACTCCAAGTGGGCGGTATCGCCGGCTTGCCCCCATCGAATTGGAGCGTTTGAATATGTTTCCAGACCGGCATACGGAAGGAGTTTCGGATATGCGAAGGGCTTTTCTGATGGGGAATGCATTGGTGACGGGTATTGTGGAAAAAATTGGAATAGTACTGTTGCATAAGCACGATGTTTCCCAATGAAAACGATAGAAAGCTGTTAAAAGGATGCAGTACGTTTTTTATACAACGGAAGGATTTACGCAAGCTCCGGATGGGGAGGCGATAGAAAATTGCCAGATATTGGCCTTTGTAGAAGCGGAAGGGGTGCGGCAGGCTTGGCGTAAGTTCAAAAAGGAAAATGCTTGGATGAGAGGACGGGGCTTTTCGTTGGATATGGCTGTTTGCAGGGAGTTGGTGGATTGTGAGGTGTTTTGACAGATTGCAAGGTTTGTCATGGCGTTTTTTTCGTTGGGCAAGTTCGTTTTTATTGAGTTTGGGTTATGAATGCAGCGTTGAAAAGTCAGGTGTGTTTTATCCGTCCGGCGGTTCCTGCCGATATTCCGCGAGTCATGGAAATTTACGCGGAAGCGAGGGAGTTCATGCGTCGAAACGGCAATCCCGGCCAGTGGATAGACGGCTATCCGCAAGAGGAAGTGGTACGTCGGGACTTGGCCGACGGGCATTTGTTCGTTGGGATAGGTTCTGATGAGGTTGGCGAAGCCCATCGCCACCAAGGCGAGGCTCGTTTTGAACGGCCTGCCGAGGGAATCCTTGGGGCAGGAGACCTCGTTTCCGGCTATCCCGCTTCTTCCCAGCCCCGACCGGCCATCCCTCAAGCATCCGTCTTGGCAAGTTCGTCCGCTGCTCCCGCCTCGAATCCCGTGCGGCCGATTCTGGGCGTGTTCTGCCATCGTCCCGGGCCGGAAACCAATTATGCCCGGATTGAGGACGGCACCTGGCCCGATGACAAGCCTTATTATGTCTTGCATCGGATTGCCTCCGCCCCCGGCGTTCACGGCTTTGCCGCCTTTGCCATGGACTGGTGCTTGCAACGGCATCCCGTTCTCCGGGTCGATACCCATCAGGACAACCGCCCCATGCTGCACCTTCTCTCCAAGCTCGGCTTCGTTCGCTGCGGCATCATTCATGTGGAAAACGGCACCCCGCGTATCGCATTTCAGAAAGAGGTTTTTAAAGTATAGATATTCAAAAATTTGTAGTTGTTTCTGAAAAATTATTAGCTAAATCTCATACTTTTATTAGACAGGCCTCCTAAAATGCTCCAAGATAGGAAAGCCGGTATGGCAGGAGCGCCAATGCGCATAAAAAAACGGCGGACTCCAAACGGAATCCGCCGTCTCCCAATCGGCTTTTCTTATAATGTAATCACAAGACATTGAACCCTGTCTGACAAAGATTTGCGCCTTGCTAGATCCGGCATCAAACCGGATTACTTGTTATACAGCACGTATTTCCCTTCGAATACATCCAGTTTCACCGGCTTGTCCTTGCTCACCGAACCCGACAGAATCATCTTCGACAGCTCGTTGATGACATGCTGCTGGATGAAGCGGCGGATAGGACGCGCACCGTATTGCGGGTTGTACGACTGACGGGCAATGTCCTTATAGACTTCCTCGCTTACTTCCAGCCTGAAACCATTGCGTTCCATCAGTTTTTCCACATACTGCATTTGCAACTTGACCACATCCAGGATCTGGTCTCGGCTCAGCGGCCTGAACACGATAAGCTCGTCCACCCGGTTCAGGAACTCCGGACGCATCCGCATCCTCAGCTCGTTCAGCACCTCTTCCTTGCTCTTCTCGTAAGCCTGTTCCTCTTCGCCCGGTTTCATTTCCTCGAAAGCCTGCTGGATGTACTGTGCACCGAGGTTCGAGGTCATGATGATAATCGTGTTCTTGAAGTCGGCCACACGCCCCTTGTTGTCCGTCAGACGCCCATCGTCCAACACCTGCAACAAGATATTGAACACATCCGGGTGCGCCTTTTCGATTTCATCCAGTAGGATTACCGAGTACGGACGGCGGCGCACCGCTTCGGTCAGCTGGCCGCTTTCCTCGTATCCCACGTATCCCGGAGGCGCCCCCACCAGACGCGAAACCGTATGCTTTTCCTGGTATTCCGACATATCGATACGGATCATCGCCTTCTCGTCGTTGAACAGGTAATCGGCCAAAGCCTTCGCCAGTTCCGTCTTGCCGACACCGGTAGTCCCCAGGAAGATGAACGAACCGATAGGCCGGTTCTCGTCGCTCAAGCCCGCACGACTCCGGCGGATCGCATCCGAGATGGCTTGGATGGCTTCATCCTGTCCGACCACCCGTTTGTGCAGTTCCTCCTCGATATGCAGCAGCTTTTCACGTTCGCTTTGCAACATACGGCTCAGCGGAATCCCCGTCCAGCGCGAAACCACGTCGGCGATTTCCTCGCTTCCCACTTCCTCCTTGATCATCGCCCCGTCCTTCTGTTCCTCTTTCAGCCGGGCTTTGAGTTCTTCCACCTTCTTTTCGGCCTCCTTGATACGCCCGTAGCGCAATTCGGCCACTTTCTCGTAATTGCCGAGGCGTTCCGCCTGCTGGGCTTCGAACTTGTATTGCTCAATCGCGTTCTTTTCCGCCTGGATGCCTTCCACGGTTTCCTTTTCCGTCTTCCATTTAGCCATCATGCTGTCGCGTTCGGCCGACAAGTTGGCGATTTTTTCCTTGAGTTCGGCCAGCTTGGCATCGTCCTTTTCCCGCTTGATGGCCTCGCGTTCGATTTCCAATTGGCGGATCTGGCGTTCCACCTCGTCCAGCTTTTCAGGAACCGAATCGATTTCCATCCGAACCTTGGCCGCCGCCTCGTCCACCAGGTCAATCGCCTTGTCGGGCAAGTAACGGTCGGTGATGTAACGGTGCGAGAGTTCCACCGCCGCAATCAAGGCTTCATCCTTGATACGCACATGGTGGTGAGTCTCATACCTTTCCTTCAGGCCACGCAAAATCGAGATGCTGTCTTCCACGCTCGGTTCGTCCACATAGACCGTCTGGAAACGACGCGCCAACGCCTTGTCCTTTTCAAAATACTTCTGGTATTCGCCTAGGGTCGTAGCCCCGATGGCCCTCAGTTCGCCACGTGCCAAGGCAGGCTTCAGGATATTGGCCGCATCCATCGCCCCTTCGCCGCCACCGGCGCCTACCAAGGTATGGATTTCGTCGATGAACAAGATGATTTCCCCATCGGCTTGAACCACTTCTTTCACCACGCTTTTCAGACGTTCCTCAAATTCCCCTTTGTACTTGGCACCGGCAATCAATGCCCCCATGTCCAAAGAGAAGATCTGTTTGGTTTTCAGTCCTTCCGGAACATCGCCGCTGATGATACGCTGCGCCAAACCTTCCGCAATCGCGGTTTTGCCGACCCCGGGTTCGCCAATCAGCAACGGATTGTTCTTGGTACGACGGCTCAGGATCTGCAACACCCGGCGGATTTCCTCGTCACGCCCGATGACCGGGTCCAACTTGCCGTTCCGCGCCATATCGTTCAGGTTCTTGGCGTATTTGCTCAGCGCCTGGTAGGTTTCTTCCGCATTCTGGTCTTTGACCGAAGCGCCTTTGCGCAATTCCTTGACCGCCGTTTTCAGTGCCGATTCCGTCACTCCGCATTCCTTCATGATCCGGGCCGCATCCGCATTCTGCTGCAGCAAGGCCATCAGCATGGTTTCCAAAGTAACGTATTCATCGCCAAACGATTTTAGCAGTCCTTGCGCTTTGAGCAGAGCTTGCTCGGCATTCGCCGTCAAATAAGGATTCCCGTTGCCGCTCACCTTCGGCAGGATCTCGATCTTGGCATCCACCTTTCGGCTTATCTCGTTTGGATCCGCTTCCACTTTCTTGAACAAGAACGGAAGCACGTGTTCGTCAGCCATCAGCAAGCCTTTCAGCAAGTGAACATCGTCCACCGCTTGGGTCTGATGGGCGGAAGCCACCTCGATAGCTTTCTGGACGGCTTCCTGTGCTTTGATAGTAAAATTATTGAATGTCATAGTCTTAATTTTCCTTTCCGGGTCTTTTCTTTCTCGGCCGATGCCCATCCGGTTCCCATCGCTTCCCTGGGGTTCGCTTGCTTTGGCTTTGAACCTTTCCGGGCGATGCCTATTGGATTCCTGGATTCCGGGTCGCTTGCATTCGTTTGCGCCTTGCGTTGCCCGCCCTTTCCGGCATCTTCCGCTTAAAAGACCCGGAACTCCTTTCATCAAAATCTTTGCCAATCCCGTCAAGAGCCTCCTAATCGCCTTTCCATGTTCCGAATCCTGCAATTTTGTCTTGAAATCCTGTAATTTTGTCTTGATATTCAGTTCGTTGAATGGAAAGGTCTGTAGATTCCCCGATGGGAGGACGCATTTGGAAGGCACTCTGATTTATTATTTTTTTTGATGAACCCATCGCCACAGATTGCCGCCCGCCCCCTCCAGCTTGCCCTGTCAAATTGACCTGCTTGCCGCCGCTTAACCCAGCCCGTCCCGCGCTGCCCCGTTTGTCTTTGCCGCCTTGTCTCGTCCTTTCGGCTTGCCTGCTACTACACATCCATGCTTCGTCCCGTGTTGCCCTTCTCGTCATGCCCTGCCCGGCTATTCCGCTTGCCTCGTCCCTCTTTTATTCCTGGATTGCCTGAATTTCGTACTTTTGAACCTTAGACCATAGAAAGAACCGGTATCATGATGAACGCATTGAAATCAGCTCTGTTGACCTTGGCTCTGACCCTTGGTGTCATTTCCATCCATCCGGCGCACGCTTCCCTGAGCCAGTCCCCGGCCTTGGCTTCGGACCAGGCATCCACTCCGGCAGCTCCCTTTGGCCGCTGCTCCGCCCCAACCCCTTCTGTCCAAACCATCCGGCATTCTTGGATTCAACCTATTGTGCATTCTTCCAATACTTTTGGCAATCCCTTGTTCCGGCAGGAGTCTTCGTGCCGGTTTCGGGCTGATTCTCGGTTCTCGGCTCCTTCGGCATCGCCCGAAGACTCTCTGAACCATTACCGTTCCGAACTGAACCGCCTCTTTACCTATATATATGAGTGTCCATCCTCTCAGCGTTGGGCGGCCAGCGATAGTTTCGGTCTCTTTGCCAAGGCTGTTTTGGATCGCTATGCCGGCAGGGATTTCCCGTTTGGCCAGATACGGAATCTCAATTATTTCCAGGCTTCGGACGGCAGTTTCCGGATGTTGAACTGGGGAATACCCGATGACAACGGCACGGTCAGTTACAAGGCTTTGCTGCAAGTGAGGGTTTCTCAATTTGGCGATAGTTCTTCGGCATTGCAGTCGTTGGATTTGGATTATCGGAAGCCGACGGCTAAGAAGGATCGTCCTCGTTCTCAGACATCCTTGCCACCCCGGTCCTATACATATATAATATATGATATGTCGGACATGTCATTGTACCAACCGTATCCGGAACAGCTGGAATGCACGCCGGAAACCTGGTGGGGAGCGTTTTATTACAGTTGCATCGAAAGGCAGGCTGAGGGGAAGACCTATTATACATTCTTGGGATGGAATGCCGGTCAGCCTTTGTATCAGCAAAGCGTGATTGAAGTCATGTATATAGGAGAGCAGGGGGATGTGCATTTTGGTGCCCCCCTATTTGCCAATAGCGGTCGTGTGCCAGGGCGCGAACCGATGCCGGTGCAAGTGGCAGATCAGGATTACCGGCGGGTGGTGTTCCGGTTCGGGAGGCGTACAGGGATGATTTTGCGTTATGATTATCAAACCTATCTTGTAACGAATAAGCGCGGGAAGCCAAAGAAAGTGAATGCGGACATGATTGTTTTCGACCAGCTGATGCCTCAGCAGATAGCCATGTCGGACGATTATGCCTATTATGTGCCGCAGGGTGGGGTGTATCAGGCTTATGTTTGGATTGACGGGAAGTGGAGGCTGCAGTTGGATGTCGAAGCCCGGAATCGGGAATAGTTTCGGCGAGGCGGAGGTGCGTTTTGGAGTCCGGAGCCGCGTTCCGGGGGTGAATCGATGAGAATTCGGGCGTTTTTTTTGATACTGACAGTCAGCGAATTGAGAAATTTCTCGAAAATTTTCTTGAAAAAAGTTTGGCGGATTGTAAAAAAGCAGTACT
>JADIMZ010000132.1 GCA_017694335.1 Candidatus Pullibacteroides excrementavium | reverse complement strand
TCTTTGTCGGAAAGGGCAAAGTGGAAACGGTAGAATTTCTTTTTGTTTTTCTTGGCTTTCTTCCGTTGGGAGGCTGCGGCTTTGCGGGCTGGCTTCTTTTGCCCTTTCCCTGCAAACAAGTCGGGTTGGGGTTGTTGCATTGTCTTATTTTTCAGGTTTTCCAGGCAGAAGGTGCGAGGTGGTGGCTTCCTCGTAGGAACGGAGTGCTCCTGTTTGAGGATCCAGCGTGATTTTGCAACCGTCTTTGATGGGCAGGCTGAGTGTGCGACCCCATTGGGCGATAAATAAGTCTTTGCGGTCGAGCTCTTCGCCGTTCAAGTTCAGACTGGCTTCCACTTTAGCCGGGATCCGGTAGCGGAAACCTTGGCTTTTTTCGTTTTGTGTTCTGTTTCTGGTTTCGAAGTCAGCGGCTTGCGCACTGATGCCGGGTCGTGTCTGGAGTTGGAGGACAATCAGGTCTTCTGCCTTGTCAAAGGCTTGGGTTTGTTCTTCCGGGTCGAGGACTTCCAAGCCGCATTCCGGGCTGAAATAGGCGATACAATAAGTGTTCTGGTCGTTTTGCGGCTGAACCCGGACTTCATATTCAATGGTTTCCGTCCGGAAAGTGCCGGTGAAATATTCTATCAGCTGGCGTTTGCTGTCTTCTAGTTTTTGGTACATGAAGCGCATCGTGCCCGCAGGATAGGCCACTTCCTGCATTCCCGAAAGCAAATCGGCTTGGTCGGCTTGGATTTTGAAAATCTTGTCGGCCATTTTGCGGGCTTGTTCGGATAGGCTTTTCTGATCCATGACCGGTTGCAGGATTTTTTCAATAATCAGGCTGGTGTCGGTCGGGTACTTCTTGATTATGGTATCGAAGCGTCGGTTGACGTTCATGTCTGCAACGGGAAGGATGCCGTGTCCTGGGACGAGTCCGTGCGGATCGGGCTGCGCTTTGTGTCGTGGATGCCGGGGAATGGGGTTTGGGTGTGCCGGTTCGGGCTTTGAAGGTGCTTGTGCTGGACCTGGCGCGTCTTGTGGCTGGAAAGCTGGATGGGGTCCGGTCGGTGGGATTACTTCGTTCCTGTTCACGCTCAGCAGGATACCATCGGGATTGATGTCCATTTTAGGAAGCCTGGCCCCTTGCACGCAGAAGACTTGCGTGGGGTCGGGAATCGCTTCGGTATGGAGTTCTATTCTTTCAATTTGGTAGGATTCCTGCTTGTCGGGGAAAGCGGGCAGTTTGAGCATTTGCTCGGCATAATCGCTGTATAGTCCTCTTGTATAGGTGGTTTTCTGAAGAACCACTTTGATTCTGATGTCGTTTTGCGGCAGGCAATAGAACAGCGCTGTTTCAGCGGGAGCCGGGCCGGTTTTGTGATTTTTCTGGTTTTGGACGGGTTCGATGCGGGCATCGGCAGGGTAAACCTGATATTGCGCCTTGGCCGGGGCATTCAGATATAAGATACCGGCCATGCCGATCAGGAGAAGGAATCGGGTATTCATGATGTATTTGTGGTGTTGGCGATGCACGGGGCTTGTTTGGCCTTGTCCATCGGGTTTCTGTTCTGACACAGGGACATATTGGCAGAACGTTTGCAAACATACATATAAATTCCGTCTATCTTTGTATCGGATGGAATTATTTTTTTTCAGGAAAATGTTAAATTCGTCGCTTGCCTGTGGGAAAGCGATGAGGCCAGAAGGGCTTTATGCGCGCGGTATATTTGCTATGTGAAGCTGATTCACAGGAAGCTTTTTGCCGGGAAGGGGGTGATGGCAGGGTTCAGGACGGGCGGACAGGTGTTGTGCCGACAAGGTTGGAAAGTGCAAATTTAAAAGGAGGATACGATGAAGACTTCAAGGATTTTGATAGGGGCCATGCTGGCGGCAACGGGACTGTTGCAGGGCCTCAGGGCGCAGACCGAGCCGGTTGTTCAAAGGCTGGAATACAAGGAATATGCCCCTTGGGCAGACGTGGAGGGGGCTGGTTGCTTCGTGCAGCTGGAGATGGATTTCCTGTTGGAAGGGAATGCCGCGCCGACAGAGACGGTAAAGGAAGGCCGGTCGTGGTCGGAATGCATGCAGGGGATGACCCAAGAGGATAGGATATCCTTGTTGAACCGTGGCATCGTGAACCGGGTGCTGGTGGAGAAGGCGTTTGGAAAGGAATATGCGGATAGGTCTTTCTTGATGGCGGCGGCCTGTTACCGGGATGCGAGGGAGGCGGAATACAGGAAGGATGTGGAGGAGATGTTGGATGTGGATCCGGACATACGGATTCCGGAATATGATTTTTATGTGAGCGGGATTGTGGTGGATACGGGACGGATGTTTTTGACATACCGTTTGGAGGAAAGCCATTATACCGGAGGCGCGCATCCTAATTCGAGCGTGTGGTATCTGAATTTTGATGCCCGTGGCTTGGTGACGGTGGCTGATTTGTTCGGCGAAGACAAGTTGGAGGTTCTGAAGGAGGTGGTTTTTGAGGCATTGTTGTTGAAAGAAGGGGTGAAAACGGCGGAGGAACTGGAGAAAAAATCCTATTTCCCGGAATTTTTCCATGTCAGCGATGATTTTTATGTAAAGGGCGATTCCATTGTGTTTGTCTATAGTCCGTATGAAATTGCAGCCTACAGCCAAGGTGTGGTGGAAATTCCGGTTCCGTTTTCGGCATTGGAGGCGGCAGGGCTTTAGTGCTGCTGTTTGTTGGGAACTTTTGGGGCGGCTCTTGCATGCTGCGTGTCTCGATACCGCTTTGGGATGGGTTTCATGTTTGGAGGAGCGAGGGGGATAGGTGGGTGGATTCGGGAATCGAGCAGCAACGTGGGGTTTGGTTTTGCGTTGGTTTTGCACTATCTTTGCGCCCTCGTTGCAGGTTCGGTATCGGGAAGAG
>JADIMZ010000131.1 GCA_017694335.1 Candidatus Pullibacteroides excrementavium | reverse complement strand
CCTCTTCAATGTTGTAGCATTCCAGTCCCAGGACTTCTTCGTAATACTTGATGGATTCGTCCAGGTTCTTGACGGCGATGCCAAGATGTTCAATGTGGGTAGGTTTCATGTCTTTACGAATTTTTGAGTTTGATCAAACACGTCCTTGCCGGTCTTTTGCCGGCTTTTCCAGCCGCGAAGTTACAATTATTTTACGGATGCCGTTTTTCAGAACGAGGTCAGTTCGTTGAAATACTCGATGGCTGCCCGGTCGGTGAGCAGCGACAGGAAGTCGATGACCGCCCGGTTGTAGTCCTTTTCTTCGTGGAGGTCGTAAATCCGCTTGTGGTGGGAGCTTTCGGCGTTCCCGGCTTCGTCGGTCCTGGCCAGGAGACGGATCCAGCGCAGGAAAGCGCCGCCCAGCTTAGGATAGACCGGGATGAAATCCTTTTCGACGGCGGTCAGGCTTTGCGGGCCGTAGAAGGTCTGCGAAAGCGCCTCGTAAAGCGTTTCGATGACCAATTTGGCGTATTTTTCGTAATTCTTGAGCCGGGGATGCTTGTAGATATGCTTGTAGTTGAACCGCATCAGCAGCTTCATCAGCTCGTAGATTTCCGGCGAGAAGCAAAGCCCTGTGTCGGGCGAGCTGTGCCTGCAGAGGTCGGTGATGAAGATGTGGATGAAGTTGGTGTTGTTGGCCGCTTCCACATGGGGGAAGCCCAACAGGATATGCTCCAATTCGTCCAATTGCTCCTTGGAGAGGATGCCGAGGCGTTGGGCGTCTTCCAAGTCCCGTCCCAGATAGGCAATCTTGTCGGCGATTTTCATCACGCAGCCTTCCCAAGTGTATGGCTCGAAGCGAGTGTATTTGCTGAATTTGTGCAGGTCTATGGCTTCTTCGCGGGGGCGCAGCAGGGCTTGGTTCACCTCCCCGCAATGGGAAATGATGCCGTCTCGCACGGCGTAGGTCAGGTTCAGGTTCTTGAAACGGCCTTGGGTGTCTTGCAGGAGCTCGATGTCGTCCACCACATGCAGGGAGTTCTTTTCGTGCCAGAATTCGCCCAAGCCGTATTTGCGGCAAAGCTCGTCAAGGAAGACCTCGCCCGAATGCCCGAAAGGCGCATGCCCCAGGTCGTGGCCCATCGCGATGGTGTAGGTGAGCTCGGTATTGAGGCCGAGGAAACGGGCTATCGTGCTGCTGACCGAAATGACATGGTTCACATGCTCGATACGGGTGCAGATGCGGTCATCGTTGGTATGGAAGAAGACCTGGGTCTTGGATTTGAGCCGGGAGTAGGCCGAAGAATGCAGGATGCGGCCGTTGTCGCGGTCGAATTCGCTTCGGATTTCATCGGGTTTGAGCGGTGAGGGTGTCTGGCGGCTGATGGCCTGTTCCCAATGGGGATGCCCGGGGCGCATGGCTTCGCGGGCAAAGGAATCGCGGTGTTCCTGGATGTCGCTTTTCAAGGTGTTCAAGGTTTTGGGTATATAAAAGCGACCCGGTTAAATGGAGCCTGTCCGGGTCGCTTTGCATTTAGGTGCAGGAAAGTCCCGTTTCCATCGGGGCGTTCTGAGGACTATCGTTTTACGAGCTTTGTCCTTCCTTTTTGTCCGCCTGCGGTTTCCCATTCAAAGATGTACAAACCGGCAGGCCAGCTTTGGCAGTCGATTTCGGTCTGGTTGGCATCGCCTTGCAGGATCAATTGCCCGGAAATGTTACGGACTATCCAGTTTTTTATAGGTGTTTTGCTTTGATAGGCAAACGTTTCCGATGCCGGATTGGGAGAAATGAGAAGATGGGTATGCGAGTTGGGGCAATCGATTCCCGCATCCGTGATTTTCTTCATGCTTTTGATTTTCAATTCTTTGTAGCTGTTTTCGTTGATGTCTTGTTTTGCAACGCTCCTGCCGCTGATTTCTACTGAATCGTTCAAGGAATATTCAATGCCGTCCACAACCAGTTTTGTGTCTGCTTCAATCCAAGCCGATTCGTAGTTGAGGATATATTGGCCATATTCCGATTCCAGCGCCCAGACCATTCCGGGTAGCGGAGGATTGTCCAAAGGAGGGTTGTCCACATGGATGAGCTTGCCGTAGATTGCTTCCATTTCCTGAGTGATTTCCGATAGGTTCAGCCGGTAGATTCCGGAAGAGAAGTAGAAAATCAGGTCGTTTTGGTATTGGACGATGTCAAAGGGATAGACTATCACCTCCCCTAAGAAAAAACATTCATGATAGATTTGATTCCAGTTTGTCCCCTTGTCTGTCGAAGCCCAGGCGTAAATCTCGGAATTGCTTGTCCCGGCAAGGGCAAACAAGGTGTCTGCCTGTGGGTTTGTGAAAAGCTTGGTGCAGTGGAATATAGTGGAAGTCCAGCCCAATGTTTCCGAATTTACGGTCTGCCACGTTTTTCCTCCGTCTTGCGACCTTCCTATCTTTTCGATCCCGTTTCCCGCAAACCACATTTCTTCCGGATTTTCCGGGTTGAAAAGCACGTCAGTGGCTTGGCTGCCTTCTCCGTCCAGCCAGAAGGTAAAGGCCTCGTCCGTGTTCATGTCCATTCGGGTGACGATGCCTTTATTGGCTGTAGAAGATGTCCCGGCCAGGAATATCACGTTGGTGTCGCTTGGGTGGAATTTCAGCACAGCCGGGGATAGGACGGAGTCGGATACCTTGTTCCATGTTTCGCCGAAATCACATGTCTTGTATATGCCTTGGTTGGTGGCAAGCAGCACCGATTCCGGATTGAGCGGGTTCTGCGCCAGGCTTTGCATTTCCAGTCCGCTCGTTTGCGCGTTCAGCAAGGTGGTGGCATCTTGGAAGGTCTCGCCTCGATTGACGGAAAGCAAAAGCAGGTTGTCCGTTTGCTCGTCCTGCTTTAAGCAAATAGCCATCATGGAATTGCCGGAACATACAAAATCCAGGACAGGGATGCCGGTCAAGCCGTATGTCGTGAAGCCCTCGGGTCTTGTCATGCTTTTGGAATGGATGCCTGTTGCCATGGCGGCAAACAAGGTGTCGTTAATGATCTGGAGGGTGGGCTGTATTTTGTTTTGATCCACGGATGATGCGGCGGAATACAGGAAATCCTCGGTGGAAAGCCCGGCGGCGATGGATTCTATTTCCTGTCCATTCAGAGCGAACCCGGTGAACAGGGCGATGGTTGTTAACAAAAAGCGTTTCATGGCAGTAGTTTTTGTTGTGGCTATAAACTTTTTGGGGTTCTCTTTTGGGGTCGTTGGTTTCTTTGTGAATCCGCTTCCTTTGGGGATTCTGGCAAGTTCGTTCCGATAAGGAACTATTTTATGCAAAAGTATGAAATTAACCGCAGGTTCAAGCTATCAATGCCACTTTGGGGTCATGTCTGCGGTTAAGATTGGAAAAGGATGGTGTGTTCACGTTCAGTTCGGGAAAGGCCTGCAATATCAACGGATTTGGTCTCAATGGCAAGCTCCGCATCCGCAACGGCGGGAAATCTTTCTTTTCTCTGTTGTCACGAGAAAGAGGAAGGTTTCCCGCCGTTTTTCAATTTCGTTTAGTTCAGAATCTTGATGCCGAACCAGCCTTGCGGTGTCTGGATATGCAGGATGTAGATGCCGCGGGCTTCGCCTTGCAGCGAGAATTCCACGCAATCCTGCGTGTCGGTGTGCTGCTGAACCAGTCTTCCGCTGATATCCAGGACACGGACCTGTTGCAAGCCAGGGGCTTCCACAAAATGGCTTTCACCTTGTTTCCATACCCGGATGCCGGCTTCGCGGAGCGGGTCGTTGGCATTGTCGATCTCGGCAGTGCCGACTAAATGGATCAGCACGTCTTCCGCGCCGGCCGAACTGAGCCGGATCTGGGCAGCGGCAGAGGCTTTTCCTCTAGGTATGAAGGTTACGGTGAAAGCCTCGTTCACGCCGTCCATCGGGATGCTGCTACGCGAGAGGCTGAACAGGCTGGAATCCGCTCCTTCCACGCTTATCCGGATATCCTCGGTCAATACCAAAGGATTGACAATGATGGGTTCGGAGGTGACGGAATCCTGTCCTTTGGCAACATGCAAGGCGATGTTCAAGTCTTCGGTCGCCACGATGATGGTAGGAACGGCATCGCTTACAATGGCTTGCATGGGAATCACCAAGTCGGCGGCTCCTTGCGAGGAGAGGCGCAGCTCTGCGGTGTAGGTGCCGGGTTCCATGGCCAGGAAGTTCACTTGCAATGTGCCGCCTTGGGCATCGAGCGTCTTCAGGCTGGGTTCGAAATTCTCGGCATTCGTGCCGCTCACGCTGACCGAAATCGGCTGGCTGAGGCCATGGCCTTCCACTTTTATGGAGTCGGAGGTCGCAATCTTGTAGGCCGAACTTTCGATATCGATTTGCGTCACGGATGCGGTGATGGATGCCATTTCGGTCTTGCCGTAGGTGACATCGTCAATGTAGTACACCGCGCTGTTTTCGCGTCCGCCGGGAGCAGCAAAGCGGAAAGCCATGAAGAAGACATCGTTGATATCGGATTGCGACAGGTTCACATGGAACTCTCGCCATTCCCCGTTTTCATCGGCTATCTTGGGCATATCCACTTCGATCAGCGATTTGAAATAACCTTCGCCGTCGCGTTCGATATAGTAGCATTCGATAGTGTTCATGGAATCCTTTTCGGGCAACAGTTCTCCCATCACGCGGAAAGTGAAGATTTTCGATGCCACGGTGCCGTCCAAGGCCGGAGTCACCAACCACATTTCATAGTCTTCGGTCGTGGCGGCGGTAGAGAGGTAGGCGGTCGCCTTGGCTGAGTAGTTTTCTACTTCTTCGGTTTCGGTGTTCTTGTGCTGGTAGGTCCACCAAGGACGTTGGCCTTTGAGCAGGATGTTGCGCCAGCCTTCCAATACGACCGGTTTGTTGTGGCGGGTTCCGTCAAAGCTTTCTTCGAGCGATGCCAAGGGCTTGGAGTCGTCCAGGTTCAGAAGCTGGTCGATGCCGAGGCTGTCTCTTTCGGATGGATTGAGCGTGATGTTGTCAATGTCCAAGGCGGTCTTGGTCTCGGAAGGGTTGACTACGATCCAGCGCAGGCGGACCGGTTCGGAAATGTTCACCGTCCATGTGGCGATTCGGCTGGAGCCGTCGGTGGGCGCGCTCATCGTGTCTTGTACCTTTTGCCAGCTGAGCCCGAAATCGGTAGAGCTTTGCAATAGCACTTTGGCGGCTTGTTCGGCATCGGGGCTGCTGGAAATATGGGCTGTAACGTCTTTGATGCCGTCCAGGATGTCGAAATCCATTGCGAGGTAGGCACCATTGCCGTTCAGGCGTACCAAACGGTTTTCTATATCGGTTTCATCGGTGGCGATGGCATTGACAAGGTGGTAGCTTCCTTTGTCTCCCTCGGCATAGAAGTCGCCGTATTCATCGTGTACCGGCATGCTTTCAAAGGTCTCTTTCCAGCCTTCGGCGGTTTCGGCGCAAACGCCTTTCACGGTGACTTTAGTGACGGTTTCGCCCGATGTGAAGACGATTTGGGCTTCATGCGTGCCAGCGGCTTTGGGCTGGTAGGTGATGGCGAGTTCGACATCGGTATTGCGCGTGAGCAATGTGGTGCTGATAAGGAAATGCTCCATGCCGCTACCTTCGCGTGACACGGTGATGTGCTCCGTCAGGTTTTCCGAGGATACGGTCACGGTCTTTTCATGCTTGCCGCCGATGGGTGCTTGGAATTGCTCCAGGTTGAATCCGTCCACTGTGATGATAGCTTCACCCGGGGGCGGCGGTGTCGTGCCTCTGAGTTCCACTTCCACGGTATCGGCATCGGGATTGCTCAATACCAAAACAGCGGAATGCGGGCCTTCTTCCAGCGGGCTGTAGTAGAGCTTGAACGAACGGCTGAGGTCTTTTGCCGGGATTGCGCTTAGCGGGCTGCGGAAGAATTCGGCATCCTTTCCGGCAATTTCCACTTTGATGTCCGACGCGATATGGCTGCCCCCTATGGTAACGACCTCGCTGCTGTCGCATCCATTGATTTCGGCTTCGAAAGAGAGCAGTGCCGGGCTGGCGGTGATGGTAGCGGCAGATCCAGGCTCCGGTTCGGTTTCTGTGGGGGTGATGGTAGTGAATCGGAAGTCATCGAAGATGATTGTGGATTCTTTGTTGAGGTCCAAGTTGAAGGTGAAAGAGACGGCGCCTTCCGGCACGGTGGTCTTGAATATCTTTTGCTGCCATTTCCCGGTTTCGCCGCCAAAGAAGATGCCGTTGTTCAGGATGTCGGCATCATGATCCAATTCGCCTACCCCGGCTGAGCCTTTCCATGTGCTGGCCATGCTGATGTCTTCACCTTGGCTTTCTACTAAGTAGTAGTTGATGAGGATAAGGCAGGTGTCGTCCGCTTTGAAGATGGGATTCAGCGCGCTGCCGATATCCTGGGTCAGGTAGTTGGCCATCGCACCGCTATTGATTTTCAATGCGGCTTCGCCTTCGAGGATGTTGGTGGTTTCCTTTTCATAACCCATTTGGCTAGTCCAATCGGTGATGCTTCCGCTGGGATTGAATATGCTTGGATTTCCCCATTCTTCAAAGCCTCCGTTGGAAAAGAGGTTGGGCTGCGAGGGTTCCGGCTCGGGCTCAGGTTCTGGTTCCGGTTCAGGCTCTCCGATATTGGTGATATCCGATGGGCTACGGAGACCGATGATTGTGCCGCTGGGCGTGGTGGAGATGCCAACCAGCGTGGCTGTGGCCGGTACGGGCGTGCCGTCCAGGCTGGCATCCAAATTGCGGGCGTTGATGCTGCTGCCCTCGGCGCTTTGGCGGATAGCGTAATTGGCCGAACTGCTTGTAAAGGTCTGTCCGTCGGTGCGTTCAAAGAACTCCACGTCTTCGATCTTGATCAGTCTGGATTCGTAATCGTGTGGATTGGCTTTGAGTTCGTCAATCGTCACGGTGACAGGATTCGGGTTTTGGCCGGTCTGAGTCGGCTCGCCGGGGTCATCCGCTATAATCATATGGGCGGCTTGCATCCCTGGTACCATGAGGTATCCGGAAACGGCCTCCAGCACGTCCCCGACTTGGTAAGTCCGTTCATAGAGGACTCCGTAATCGTCTTTGAGTTGGATGCCGCCATTGTCGTTCTGGGCATAAATGGTATTGCCGTAGGTGCTGGTTTGTATGAACGTAATGGTCAGGTTGCTGATTCGATAAATGTTCTCATAGTCTTCGCCCTGTACCTTGTCCCGGATTTCATTCGGTTCAATGTCGATGATTCCTTGCTCTTGCGCGTTGGCAAGCGGCGGAGCGCAAATCAGGAAGAGTCCTGTCAGAAGGCTTAAAAAGAAGTTTGATTTCATAAAAAGTTGGTTTTGGTTTTAATTGGTTTGATTTGAAAGTTTTTGTCTGTTGGTAAGGTTTTGCTATTGGTCTCTTTTTTTCGTCTTGTTTCTTGTATTAGTTAGTAATCAGTTAGTTATTATTTGTTGATGTTGTTTTCTATTGGGAAGGGAATATTTTTTTTGTTCCACTGTTACTGAATAAAATTTTACAAGTATAAGAATATTTATTGAATTTTCGATTTTTTATTGAAAATTTTCTGCAAGATGTCGGGCGGCAGGGGATTTTTTTCAGGGGGAACCGGGGCACCTTGTAAAAAAACACCCGCCCGCTGTGTGGATTTTGTTGCGGGTGGGTGTCTGTCGGGTCGCCGGCACGTTAAGCGATTCTCAATCCTATTGCATTTTTATGATTTTTTGGACTCCGTGATTTCCATGAATGTCCTCCCATGCGAAGAAGTACAAGCCATTCGGCCATCCTTGGCAATGGATTTGGTTTTGTTGGTTGGCACCGTTGAGGATTAGCTGCCCAGATGTATTTATTCGGTTCAGGGCTAATGGGCTTTGATAAGCCGGATGCGGTCGGCGGGGATGCCATCGACCCTCAGGATGCCGATGTAGAGTCCGGGGGCATGACCGTCGAGGCGGATTTCAACCTCGTTATTATCGTTCTTGTCCAAGGCGAGCCTTTGGACGGGTCGCCCTTGCAGGTCGAGGATCTGCAGCTCGGCGGAACGGCGGCTTCCCGGAAGCGTGTAGCGGATATGGGTAACGGAAGAGAAGGGGTTGGGAACGTTATAAAATAGTAGAGCTTTATTTTCCACTTGTAAGGCTTTATTGGCGGTGGGTTCGTAAGAGCGGATTAACGGCCATTCGTCCAAGTTCAGAGGCTCGGCAGCATTCTCCCCCACCCGATAGATAAAGGGGTCTATGATTTCGATGGCTGAGTCGGGAATATCATATAAATAGACGCCATTCTCCTCGATGTGTGCAATCAGGTAGAAGTCGCCGTCGGGAATATGTATCGCGGGGTCGTTTTTCAACGCAGCCAAATAGCGGAATGTCGTGCCGCTATCGGTTTCTTCGGCAAGCATATAAGTGAACGTGTTGTCGTAGTAATAGCTGAAATGGGTTCCGGCATATCCTCTGTAGTCGGATCCCATGGGGTCGCAGGGCCACATGGGGTTGTTTTTGGTTGAATCAGGGTAGGCGTAGACCCGATAAGGGTAAGGGTGAAGGTTCCCGTAGTTGTCGGACAGATAACGGTCAAGCGCATTTGAGGCTTCGGCTTGCGAGATATGGATGACTGGTTCTTTGTTCCAAAGGATGTCGACGGGTTCCATGAAAGGACGACGAGCATATCCAAGGGCTTCTCCGGCATAGTGTTCTTCAACTTGCCCGTTATTGCGGTCGATGCTGAAAAAGCATTCCGGGGTTGGTCCGTATACCGGGAGATGGCTTTTGATGAAATATACGTAGGCGTTCTGCGACCAGCGGAGTGCACCGGGGAATGCTGCGGTATCCTGAAACAGGGTATCCCCGGTGAGAAGGTAAGTACTGTAAGGGTACCACGACCGCGATGCAGGAGCGTCTTCTGGCAGAAGAGGTTGGCTTTGGATGCTGTCGTAATACAGGAGGTATTTTTCCATGATGGAATCGGCTTGTTCGGGAGAGATTTGAGCCTGCAAGGATGGAATGGCTAACGATACGATTGAAATCAAGACGATTGAAATTTTTGATAGGTTTTTCATGGCGCTATCTTTTAATCAGTTTTTCAATTCCGTGAGTTCCGTTCGTGTATTTCCATTCAAAGAAATATAATCCGTCAGGCCATTCATGGCAATTGATGCTGGGTTGGCTGGCATCGCCTTGAAGCATTTTTCGTCCGGAAATATCGTAGATTTTCCATTCTTCCAACGGAATGTCGCTTTGCCAATAAAACGATTCTGATACAGGATTTGGGATAATTTGGACCCGTTGGGGTGTTATGGCGTTTTCATTGGCGGCAGAAGTGTGGAAATTTATGTACAGGTTGCGAAAACCATGGTCGTTGCCGGCAGAATCCGTGATGAATGTTTGATAAAAGATGCTGTCCGGCATTTTATATGAAAAATTCCCGCTTGAGCTATCAGGCAATGGATTTAAGACAAAACTATCTGTTTTTTGCATCAAAACGGTGATTCCGTAGTGAGTTTTGTGTACATCGGACTTCATCCATCCGTCCATTAGTTTCTTGTCTTCTAGCAAAGTATGACAAGGAATCTGGGTTTTGTCCCAACGCAAGACAGCGGGAAGGCTGTTGGATGGTACGAGGATGCATACATCGTACAGCGGACCGTATTCTGAAGAGCCTTGGTCGGTATTGATGCCTTTTTTGTAAAAAACCATGCAATTGGGGATGTACTGGAATCTTTCTTCATTCCATTGACGGTCGGGGGTTATGAACGCTCCGATATGCGTTTGCTGGTCGAGGAAAGGATCAAAGACCACATCGGCATCCACGTTCTCGTAATCGCATCCGATGTATCCATCAGGAGCAATGCCCAATTCCAATGTGTCTTTTTTCCCATTGGCGAGGGATTCCATGTAGAGCTTGAAGGAGGACGATTCCTGTCCTCGGATAAGAGAGAGGGATAGAAGCGCGAAAGCGGTTCCGCTGAGTAATGTTTTGAGTTTCATGGCGTTTGTTTTTGCTTGTTTGTGTATGCTTTATTCGGTTCAGTGCTAATGGGCTTTGATAAGCCGGATGCGGTCGGCGGGGATGCCATCGACCCTCAGGATGCCGATGTAGAGTCTGGGGGCATGGCCGTCGAGGCAGGTTTCAGCCTCGTTATTGTCGTTCTTGTCCAAGGCGATTCTTTGTTGTGGTTCTTTGCTTTTTTATCGATAGTGGGTGGTTTTGGGGGTTTGAAAAACGTTTCTCAAGCAAGGGCAAATTTAATGAAACCGGGAGACTTATCCAAGAGTTGATATATATATATTATTGAAAATCATTATATAAAAGACGGGGTGCATCAAGCAGCATTTGATACACCCCGCTTGCCTTGTCGCGATAAGTTATTCCTCGATTTTCATGGCTTTGAAGGGTGATTTTTACCTTTTTATGAATTTGACATGGTATTTCTGCATTTGCGGCGAAATGCCCTCAAAGATGTACAGCCCTTTGTTCCATCCGTGGCAATCGACTTGGGATTGTGAACCGGCACCGGAGGCTATGATTTGTCCTGCGATGTTGAAGACGCGCCAAGTCTGTAGGGTCATGTCGCTGTAAAAAGTGAAAGATTCCGTCACCGGATTGGGTATGATTTTTATTACGTTCGGGCATTCTTTCTCGATTTCGTTAGTTGCAGTTCTGTCCAGCCCCAGTTGGATGAAGCAGTACTGGTAGCGGTGTCGGTTTCCGGCAGAATCGTAGATGGAAGTCAGAGCAGGTACTCCGGACCAGCCCCATCCGTACCCTCCAATAGTGAAAGAAGAGCATTCGGACATCCATTCCTTGTAGTTGCTTCCGATATCAATTATATCCCATCGTAAAGAGGGCCTTAAATCCGTTAATACGGGCGAAGCGACGGTCGGGTCTGAGAGTAGGACAGAGTCCCAGCTGAGCCGGATGGGTACGGCGGAGGCGGGAAAAACGATTACCATGTCATAGCGTAAGGGAACGATGCGTTTCTTCAAAAAGACCGGGCATTCCAATGGGGGGTCGTAATTTGTGTCAAAATTATTGCCATTATATTCATAGTCAAAATATTGTGGTTCTCCTGTCACGGCAAAGGCACCGATGTGGGCAATGGTGTCGTCAAAAGGATAAAATACAGGAGAGCACAAGGAAGAGTCGTAATCACATCCCGTGCAGCCATTGGGGGAAATGCCCAATTCCAATGTGTCCTTCTTCCCATTGGCGAGGGATTCCATGTAGAGCTTGAAGGAGAACGATTCTTGACCCGAAACGAAGTCGAGGAACGAAAGCACGAGGGCGGCAATCGTTCCGATGAGGATTTTATTTTTCATGTCTTTTATTTTATTGCCCATGCATTCTTGATGATGGGTGGTTCAATAATGATTTGTTTACGGCTCCGACAGAACAATCTTTCCTGTCGGAGCAAATTTTATTTCGATGTTGCAAAGTTATGTGATAAAATGTTTGGTTTGCAATGTGTTGTATAAATTTGCAATAAAAATTTTTAATTATTTTTTGAAAAAGTTTTCTGAATGCATGGCGATTTTAATTATGTGATATATTTGTGTTTGCCGAGATTTTCATGTCTGAATGTCGGCTGAATGTTGCCTGAATGTCGGCTGAATGTTGAAAATGGCCATAAGTCGGATAGAGGGGCTTGCCCGTTCGCGGAGGATTCGTTTTCTTTGCAAGATGTCAGCAGTAGATAGGGGTATTTTGTAATATGTTGATTGTTATAGTTTTAAATCTTTGGATATGAAAAAGCTTATGTTTTTAGTTTTAATGGGGTGTGCTGTGTTGGCGGCTTTCATTTCTTGTTCCAAAGACGGGTATGTTTCTTCTCGAAAGGAAGCTGTTCCGGCAGTGGCTTAATATCCCGCAGCAGGTATTTGGGCGGGATCCGGCTACCCGTTGTTTCCGTATCCAGGGGATAACGTTCACAAAAGAGCCATTATATATAAATGAATAAGTAGGGTGAAACAGACAACCAAAACCAAGTATAGAAAGGTCGGGGGGCTTGATGCTTCCCGGCCTGTGTTCAACCGTCTATCCGGAATGAGGATGTCCAAAAGGAGGTTGCTTGTTTTTGTGTTGTTTTATGTTGCTGGGTGGTTTGTCTTTTATTGGTACTGGCGGCTGCATAATTTTTTACGGGCTTTCACAAGTCCGGAGGTGGAGCATAATTCCTTTTGGATCGTCTTTTCCGCTGTCAATGTCTTTATGTTCTTGGTGGTCAGGAGTATGTATCGGCCTGAGACCATCAAGGGGTTTGTCCTATATACGTTGCTGTTGCTGCTGTCGGCCACGGTCGCGGAATATTTCTATGTGATACCTACTATCTTGTCACGCTGCCACCCTCGTGATCCGGCTAATGCTGCTGTATTTTTGAGAGAAGTCAGGGTCTTGACTTTTACTGGCATCCTGGTGCGGGATTTCATCATCTTTTCGCTGATTTTGCTTGGGCGTCTTTACCGGGATGCGCTGGGCTACAATAAGATCAAGATGGAAAAGCAGGCGGTGGAACAACGCAATGCCGGCCTGCAATTGCGGATTAGCCAGTATATGGAGCATGAGCATTTCACGAATAATGCTTTGGCTTCTTTGGCGGGTATGGCCAATGCCTTGCCGGAGGACAGGAGAAAGGATTTTTTCTTGCTGTTGGATATCCAACGTTACAGTTTTTCCAAAATCAAGGAGGATTTTGTGCCTGTGGCGGAGGAGATTCGTTTTGTCGGTACGTTGTTGCGCTATTATGGTTCCCGGTATCCGGGCTTGGAAGTCGTTTGCCATATGGATACGGAGGAGGTCCCTCCTTATTCTGTCCCGCCTTTGCTCACGGAGATTCCGGTGTCCAACATGTTCAAGCATGGCATTACCGAGGCGGGGAAAGGCAAGATGGCGGTTGATTTTGTCTTGAGCGACCCTTTGTATTTCAAGATGGTTTGCCGGAATCGCATCCGGGAAGATTTGGCGCTTTTTGACAATCCGGCATCACGTGGGATTTCCATTTTGCAGGATCGGCTCGATTTTCTGTATGGGGAATCGGCTTCGTTCACTTTGACGAGGGAAGGGGATGAAATGGTGGCGGTGCTTATAATTCCTTTTTGAAAGGGTGTTTCTTGTGGTGTTTGATTCTTTGGTCGAATTGCTTCATTTTTTCTTTGGTTTCTTGTTGGAGGCGTACCGGAATGGAAAGTTTTAGCTTTTCGGTGGAATAGGTCTGGTTGCGAGAGATGATATTTTTCCCTTCAGTGGTTGTGTTCAAGAGGTTGACGATGCCGGTCCGTCCAATCCGGAGGCAGAGCCCCGGGCATAGGCTGTCTATTTCTTCAAAGAATTCCGTGAGGGTGGTATTGGGCAGGATGAAAGGCTTGGGAGAGTAGTGGCAATACACGATGAGCCCTCTGAAGAGACGCTCGGGCATGGCCATGATGAGGTGGCTTATGGGGATATGGGCGGGGACGAGGCTATGGTCGTCTTTCTTTCTGTAGAGCGTCAGTTTCTGCTCTTGCGCGTTCTGGAGCATTTGCGCTGTCTGGCAATATTCCCGGCTGTGTTTCCCTTGGCGTTGCTTGTAGCCGTTGTAAAGGTTCAGCAGCACTTGGAGGAGATTGGGGCTAAGGGGTTTGTTGAGGATGCCGATGACGGAGGCCTTGTCCCGTATCAGGGGAAGGCTTTGCCCCACGTAGACTGGGTAGCCTGATATTAGGCAGAGGGGGATGTCGTCGGGAAACTCCGCGATGCGGTGGTAGGCCAGTTGCTGGTGAGGGAATTCGATGTCGGAGACGACTAAGTCCGGGCGGTGGTCCTGGAGATAGGCGAGAGCCTCGTCGATAGTATTGAAAGTGCCCTCTACTTGAAACGAGTCCGATTTATTGAAGGTATCCTTCATGGCGAACAAGGCTTGCAGGTCGTCGTCAATCAGGATGCAATGTATCTTGTGGAACATAGGGGGTGGTTGTTTGGGGCTTGAAATCCTGTTTTTCTTGGGGCGTTCTGGTATGGGGTCGGTTGGATTCAGCCGCCGGCGCGTTTGAAGCGGAAGCCTTCCTTGGCAAGGATGTCGCAGGCTTTGTCGCGCACGTCGCCTTGCAGGATGATTTCCCCGTCTTTGACAGAACCTCCTATGCCGCAGCGGTTTTTGAGCAGCTTGCCCAAGGCTTCCAAATCGGCGGTGCTGCCTACGAAGCCTCGTATCAAGGTCACGGTCTTGCCTCCCCGGCCTTTGGCATCGCGCAACACGCGCAAATCTTGGCGGGAGGGTTCAAAGGTCTCGGCTTCGGGTTCTTCTTCGTATTGGTATTGGAAGTTGGGGTCGGTGGAATAGACCACGCCCACGGGGCGTTTCTTGTTCATGGTGTGTTTTATAGGCTTTGTGTGTTCTGTCTCGGTAGGTGATGGCTTGGCCTTGTGTTTGCCTTGCTGCGAACCGGCTTTGGAGGGTATCGTTGGGCGAAAATACGAAATTTTTGCTTTGCAGATGCGTTATTGGATTTCAAAGTCTAATGCTCCATTTGAGTTTAATCGGATTCTCGCTAATTTTGCAGTTTGCTTGCGAAAGCGCAAGTGATAAAGGCAAGGGGGATGCCGAATCCGTTTCCCCTGGCTTAACATGTAGAAAGACATTATTATGGCTAATCACGAAGAACAGTTCAAGAAATTGGTATCCCATGCCAAAGAATATGGGTTCATTTTCCCCTCTAGCGAAATCTACGACGGCCTTGCGGCGGTCTACGACTATGGCGAATACGGTTCGGAACTCAAGAAGAATATCCGCGATTATTGGTGGAAGAGCATGGTGCAGATGCATGAGAACATTGTCGGCATCGATTCTTCTATTTTCATGCACCCCACTATTTGGAAGGCTTCCGGCCATGTGGATGCTTTCAACGACCCGATGATCGACAACAAGGATTCCAAGAAGCGTTACCGTGCCGACCAGCTGGTTGAGGATTATTGCGCCAAATTGGAGGCCAAGATTGAGAAGGAAGTGGAAAAGGCGGCCAAGAAATACGGCGATGCCTTCAACAAGGAAGAGTTCATGAGCACCAACGGGCGGGTGCTGGAGCATACCAAGCGGATTCAGGAGATTTCCCATCGGATGAACCACGACTTGGAAGTGAACGATTTGGCCGACCTCAAGAAGCTGATTGAGGAATTGGAGATTGCCTGCCCGGTTTCCGGTTCGCGCAACTGGACCGACATCCGTCAGTTCAACCTGATGTTTTCCACCAAGGTGGGTTCGGTGAGCGAGGATGCCAACACGATTTACTTGCGGCCTGAGACCGCGCAGGGGATTTTTGTCAATTTCCTCAACGTGCAGAAGACGGGGCGCATGAAGATTCCCTTCGGCATCGCGCAGACCGGCAAGGCTTTCCGTAACGAGATCGTGGCCCGGCAGTTCATCTTCCGGATGCGGGAGTTCGAGCAGATGGAGATGCAGTTTTTCTGTGCGCCCGGCACGGAGATGGAATGGTTCGACTACTGGAAGAAGGAACGGATGCGCTGGCATCTGAGCTTGGGAATGCCTGCCGAGAACTACCGTTTCCACGACCACGAGAAGCTGGCGCACTATGCCAATGCGGCTACCGATATCGAGTTCAATTTCATGTTCGGCTTCAAGGAGCTGGAAGGGATTCATTCGCGTACCAATTACGACTTGGGCCGTCATCAGGAGTTCAGCGGCAAGAAGTTGCAGTATTTCGATACCGAACGCAACGAAAGCTATGTGCCTTACGTGGTGGAGACTTCGATCGGGCTTGACCGTATGTGCCTGGCGGTAATGAGCCAGGCTTATACGGAAGAGAAGCTGGAGGATGGCAGCGAACGGGTGGTGATGAAGATTCCGGCCAAGATTGCCCCTTACAAGGTGGCTATCCTTCCTTTGGTCCGCAAGGACGGGATGCCGGAAAAGGCTCGCGAGATTTTGCATTCGTTGCAGCCGCTGTTCATGTGCCAGTACGATGAAAAGGATACGATTGGCCGTCGTTACCGTCGTCAGGATGCGATTGGCACGCCTTTCTGCATCACGGTGGATACCGATACTTTGAACGGGGATACGGTGACGGTCCGCAATCGCGATACGATGCAGCAGGAACGTATCGGGGTGAAGGAAATTGCCGGATATCTGGCGGAGAAGATGGCCTAAGGCGTATTTACGGGCTTGCCTGCCGATGGTTCTGATGCTGTCGGCAGCGTGTTCGTTTGTGCTTTTGGCGGTGGATTTGTCGGTAGGCGAGCGATTGCCGGCGGTTTGTTTCGGGCTTGCTGGATGCTTGTTTGCGAAATGTGTGTTCGCGTTGCGATAGGCGGCGCGGTGCGGCTTGGAATCGGGTTTTATGGCCTGGGGAGCGGCATCGCGCCGTTTTTGTTTGGTTTGGATTTGTGACAAGAGATGAGTGCTTTCGCTTTGGATTTGTTACAATAGTTGGTCGTTTTTTGTTTGGATTTGTGGTGTGAAAATTGATGGTTAATTTTGGATATGAAACAATTATGGCGTTTTATCAGGATGGCTTTATGGGGGGTGGCCGTTGCGGTTGCTGTTTTTATTGTGTTCCTATTGGTGGCAGTAGTAAGCGATTACCGTCCGGAGGATTGCGAAGCGGTCTATGCGTATTCGGCAGATGGGGGCGATGCCGGTTTGGCAGGTGATTCTCGTCAAGGAATCCGGAGTGGCATGGATTCGGCGGCTGTTGTTCAGTTGGGATGCGATGCCCAGAACGGGGAAGATTCCCTGGGTTCGTTTCACTCTGAAGCGGCATCTAAAAATAGTGCGGCGCAAATTACTGACAGTTTGAAGATTATGACTTGGAATATCGGTTATGGCGGCCTCGGAGGCAATATGGATTTCTTTTACGATGGCGGCACTCGGATTAGGGATACGAAGGCACGGTCCTTGGAAAATCTGAAAGGTATCTTGGCGGAAATGAAAGCCTTGGATGCCGATATTTACCTTTTGCAGGAAGTGGACGAATGTTCCCGGCGGACATACCGGATAAATGAATTGGCGATGCTGCAAGCGGCATTCCCGGAATATCACCTGTATTTTGCCTGTAATTACCGCTCGTTTTTTGTTCCGATACCTTTGCGTTCGCCCATGGGGAAGGTGTCCAGCGGCGTGGTTATCCTGAGCCGTTACCGGGCGGAAAAGGTGGAGAGGCTGGCTTATCCGTCCCGTTTCCCTTTTCCAGTCAGCCTGTTCAATCTGAAGCGATGCCTGTTGGCGGCTACGTTCCGCTTGCCTGATGGCGGTTTGCTGGTAGTCGGCAATACGCATAACACGGCTTACGATACTGGCGGGATGCGTGATCAGGAAACGGGTTTTCTGGCATCTTGGATCGACAGCCTGCAAAACCGGGGCGTGAAAGTACTGGTCGGCGGCGATTGGAATCAGTATCCGCCCGCTTATCGGCCCGGAGAAGACGAGGCGGCCAATCCTCATTTTGCCGTGGCTCCTTTGCGGGCTTCGGCTTTCGAGGCTAACGGGCGTGTAGTCTATGATTCCTCGGGTAAGACCTTGCGGTACTTGGATAAGCCTTATGGTCAGAGTTCCACGCTTACGGTAACGGATTATTTCTATGTGTCGCATTCGCTCTCTTCAAGCGATGCCCGTCTGTGCGGGAATGCCGGTTTCGCTTATAGCGACCACCGCCCGGTGTGCATTACGGTATATCTGGAATGAGTTGTTGAGAGATATTGGTTTGCTGTATTCGGTTTAAGGTCTGTTTGGGGTTTTCAGCAGCTCCTTCGTTCCTCAATCTTCGACATTTGGAGAAATTGTGTATCTTCGTGGCGGCTTTTTGGTCGGAGAATGGAGCGAAAGGATTGCTTTTCAATATGTAAGCGATGCCGATAGATCCAGTCCGATAATTCAGGAACACGGTGCGAATCCGTGACAGTACCCTCTACTGTGATTCTTGTAGAAGCCGGACATAATGCCACTGTGTAAGAGGAAAGACAGTGGGTGAGATGCAAGCGCGAGCAACGCAGCAGATTACCCGTCAAAGTAATCGAGAGAAATCGAAGCGGTTCTCGAAGGAAAAGACGGGTGAGATGCAAGCGCGAGCAACGCCGCAGATTACCCGTCTTTTCCTTCGAGAAATGGGAAGGCGTCCGGTGGAGAGATAAGTCAGGAGACTAGCCAAAGAGGATTGGACTTGCAGGGACTTGCGATCCAAGGCCGAGACGGATGCCGGGAGATATTCCATAGCGCGCAAGGCAGCCGATAAAGCCAAGGAGGCAACACGTCCGCTTTCCGGGGGAAAACGGAAAGGGAGTCGGATGATGAAGGCAGAAAGGAAACCTGATTTCTCTTGCTGCTGCTTCTTTTCTCAACGAACCGTTCCGAGGTTCAGAGACAATCTTCTTCAGGTTTTTCAACACAGTCGTTTCAGGGTCGAAAGCCAGAAAACTGGAAATTTAATTTTTTCTGCCCTATGAAACCATTACTTTTCGGCAAAACGGTATTTCGTATCTGTGCCGGTTTTGCGGCATTGAGCTTTATGGCGGTAAATCCGTTGTTGGCGCAAGCGGAAGCTGCTCCCGATACCGTCTTGCTTTTGAACCAGGATCAAGTTTTTAGCATTTCAAAAGAAACGCCCTTCTACGATGCAGGAGGTATCGAAGGCGGCGTGCAAGAGGGTGATGAAGGTTCTGTGACTTTTGTCCCTGCCACGCAAGGGCAGGTGATTCAGTTAGACTTCAGCCATATCGATATTTTCAATTCCGACTATGGAAATTGGAATAACGATATTTTGAAAGTCTACAATGGCCAAAGTGCGGACGACAACAGTCTCAACGCCATTGTTTCGGATGAGAACACCCTTTTAGGCAGCTTGCCGATGCGTTTCCGTTCCACGGCCGAAGACGGTTCGCTCACGGTCTATTTCAAGAAGGTTTCCGGCCTCGAAAAACCAGGCTTTGAAGGCTTGGTAAGCCAGTACCAACCCGCCGACATGCGATTTGTCTCGGCTAAGCAGTTCTTCGACCCGGCAGCCAAGACCCTGCAAGGCGATACTTTGCTGTTGCTTGGAATCAATATCCGGACGGAGGACTTGAAAAATCCCTTATCACTGCAAAGTCTGGACTTGGATTTTTCGGATTGCAGCCCGGTCGGCCTTGTGGAAAGCGGCAAAGTCTATTTCATGGGGCAAGACTCCGCCTTCAGCGCTGCCAAGGCGGTGGAGGTGGGTTCGTTTGCCAGTTTGTCCGCCCGGCATGCGGTTCAGGTTCAAGTAGATGAGTCTGAGGCTAAACTGTCGGAAGGCAGCAATTATTTCTATGTAAAAGTGGCTGTCGGCTACGATGCCCAAGACGGGGACTATCTCCGTGCCGCTTGCACCGGCTTGACACTGAACGATAATCAAGGGAAGCATGAACCTCAGGCATTGCAGCAGGCCGGATCCATCAAGGTGGAAAACATCTATTACAGCCAGAAGGGAGACAATGTCCAGTACTTCCTGAATTCGATAGGCTTTCGTCCCACTTCGGCCTCTTATGCGGCTTACGACCCTTATATGGGCGAGCAAGCCGTGACATTTGTTCCTAAGACGGAAGGCCGGGTGGCGCAGATTGAGTTCGGCCTTTTCGATCTTTATCCCGGTACCACTTACGGCGGGGCACACGATGTGTTCGAAATCTACAGCGGCGACCGCAACGGGGCATTGTTGTGGGCTTATGATGGAGGAGAGGGGACGGCCGAAGGTCCGGCCTCCTTGCTTCGCTCCCAAGCGGAAGACGGTTCGCTTACCATTGTGTTCGAACCCAAAGGAGGCTCATCTTATTATACCGGTGATGGTTTTGAGGCCATGCTGACCGAATACGAACCGGTGGCTCTCGACATCGACACGGCGGCCGGCTTCCAGGCAGCAACCGGAGACCTGATGCCCGGGGTCCGCAAGCAGCCGGTCATCGGTTTGCGTTTGGACGTGTTCGGCACCTTGGATCAATTGATTTGGACAAATCTGACGGCCAACTGGAAAGACGGCAGCGAGCAAGCGGTGGGACAGGCCTATCTGTATATGACCCGGACCGCCGAATTCGATACCTTGCAGAAAATCGCCGAGAGCACGGTGGCATCGGCATCGACTTCTTTTTCGGGAAGCGAGTCCTTGCAGGAAGGAACCTATTATATCTGGCTTTGCGCCGATATCGATGCCGATGCGGCAAACGGCACGGTGCTTGACGCTTCCTGGAGCGGGCTTGCCACTAACCGGAAAGGCGGTTATGCCATCGGGGATGCCGACCCGGAAGGCGAAATCCTGCTGACGAACATGTACAGCTTGCAGAACGGGCGGAACGGCGAAATTCCGGTGGACGGCTCGTTGATGTTCTATGATGATGGCGGAAAGGACGGCGCTTATGCCAAGGATGCTTTCAATGGCAAGGTCACCTTTGCGCCCGCTGTTGCAGGGCAGGTAATCCGTGCCAGTTTCGAGTCTTTCGAGACGTATTCCACCACGCATGTCCTCTCGGTTTATTCGGGTTCGGATACCTTGGCCTCGAACCAGATAGGCGCTTATTCCTACAAGACTTACCCGCAAGTGCGCCTGATAAGCCAGTCTCCGGATGGGAAAATGACCTTCCAGTTCGTCAAGCCTGAGTCTTCCTATGGTTCTATGCCCGATGGCTGGGCTATCGAGATTTCGGCAGTCAATCCTTCCCCCTTGGCGTTGGCGTCGATCGATGCCCGGGCGGTGGCGCAGGATTTCGTAGGAGCCTACAGCCAAAACGTGCAGGCACTCTTGCTCCATATGCAGCCGGTGGGCGATACCGGTTCGGCGGTGCTGACCGATTTGGTGCTGGATCTGGCTTCTACCGATGTGGATTTGCGGAATGTGCGGGCCTATTTCCTGGAAACGGATACGGTGCTGAACATGGCGGTCGCGGCCGATTGCCTGTTTGCGCAGGTAGATTCGGTAAAAGCGGGGACGGAAACGGTCCGTTTGAGCGGTTCGGCGGCCATGCGCTTTGAACAAGAGTATTACATGGCGGTTTGCTATGATTTGGGCGATGCCGAAGAGGGGGGGCGTATCGAGATGGCTTTGGATTCGGCTTATGCTGGCAATCGGGCTGTTCCGGTGCAAGGCGAGGCTTCCTTGCATACGGTGAAAGCCGGTGTGCACGGGGATTTCATTGTCGGGGTCTCGGGCGAAGCGGATTTTGCCACGATTCAAGAGGCGGTAAATCATTTGGAAGCCGGCGTGGACGGGCCGGTCAATCTGAAACTGGAAAGCGGCACTTACGATGAAGTGGTGGTGATTCCGGCCATTGCAGGCTTGTCTGAAAATAACCTGTTGACGATGGGTTCATTGAGCGGTCGTGCCGAGGACGTGACGATTGCTTCCGATGATTATGACGAATATCTGGACTATGCCACTTTGACTCGGAATCCCAACGAAGGGGTGTTCAACCTGGCCGGGACTTCGTATCTGCGCCTGCAGGATGTGACGCTGACTACCGGCAATATGGAGTTCCCTTCGGTGGTCCATGCCTACGACGGGGCTCACCACTTGGACTTTTCCGGTTTGCGGATTTTGGCCGGGCAGCCTACAGATTACAATTCCACCATCGACCTGCTTGTTTTCTACGCTTCCTCCACGCGGAACCCGCGCCTCAACTGCAGCCATATCCAAGTGCGCGACTGCTATTTTGAAGGCGGGGACATCGGCTTGAATCTTGGCGGTTCGGGCGTGGTAACCTTGGGAAAGAATGCCAAGGTCCGCGAGGCGGTCATCGAAGGCAACGAGTTCGTGAACCAAGGCTCCAAAGGGGTTTATCTCCATGATGTGGAACATTTCCGTTTTGCCGGGAACACGGTTCGTACCGATTTCGTGTATAGTTACAGCTACGACGGGATGGATGTGTACCGTTGCGGCTCGGCATCGGAAATCTCCGGCAACAGGATAGAGATAGATTTGCCGGCAGGCAAGTACGCCACCGGTATTTATTCCCGTCCGGTCTATGGCGAGGCGGGTGCGCCGATGCGTATTTTCAATAATGTGGTTGATTTCCGGAATACCTTGGGAACTTCTTACGGGATAGAGATGAGCGGTTTCGGGACCGGTTCGACGACTTCCCATGTGGATATTGCATACAATACGGTCCGGCTGGGGGGCGAAAGCGAAGCTTCCGGTTCGGCAGCGCTCTATATCGATGACGAGGCGGCCCCTTCCGCGCTCTACATTGCCAACAACCTTTTCCAGAACCGGGTGGGCGGTTATGTGTACCGTTTGGATTTGGCTTCGGACACGGCTCATATGGAGTGGGAGCGGAACGGGGTGTTCACTACGGCCGATACCATTGAGGACCTTGGCATTTTTGCCCGATTGGGTTCGGCCGAGATTTCGTATGCGGTATGGGATTTTCAAGTGAAATCCGACAAGGAGAGCCTTTTTGCCGAAGCGGAATTCCTGAGTCCTGCTTTCCTGGGATTGAAAACCTGGCAGCCTTTCGACACGGCGGTTCCCTTGGATTGGGTCTCGACCGATATCCTGGGCATAGACCGTCCTGCCACGCGGGCCACGTTGGGTGCTTACGAATTTGAAGGCGACCTGAACCAGCCGCCTGTGATGGCCGATGGGTATCCTCTCTTGCGGAATGTGACGGCCTTCACCGCCGATATGGCGGTAAAGCCGAGCCAGTCGAGCCGGATTTATTATGCCGTGGCGGCTCCCGGGGAGAAAATGGAGGCTGATTCAGTGGTGTCGCAAGGAATGATGGCGGAAGTCGGCCGGAACCAGGAAGCGGTATGCCGTTTTGAGGGCTTGGAGGCCAAGACTTGGTATCAAGCCTATTTTGTGATGGAGAATTTCAACGAGGTTCGCGGCGGCCTGATTGTCTCGGACAGCTTCCAGACCGATTTCCTGCCCACGGCGGTTTCTACCTTTGAAGACGTGGCGGTGGGGGTTTCGGAAGAGTTTGAAGACGGTACGGCCCGGTTTTCCGGATTCAAGGTGGTGGATGCCGATGCCGGTGCTGCGGACGCGCCTGCCGGTTCGCATCGGGCTTTGGCTTTGGGCGATGCCCGCATCGAGATTACCAATACCGATACAGGCTTGAATCTGACCGGTTTCTTTTACCGGAGCAAGGCCGAATCGATGTTGAAGCTCTCCAATGGCCGGGAATTGGCCCTGCCTGCTTCGGACGGATGGCGGTATTTCAACCTGCGCGACAAGGGACGGATGACATATCTGGAATTTTCCTGCACCGACAGCCTGTACGTGGACGATTTCAGCGGGCAGCCGTTTGAATTGCAGTTGGGCGGACTGCCATCCGATACGGTTGTGAAACGGGGTACGGAACTGGCTTTGGCGGCTGCCGTCAGCGGCGGCGTGCCGGAATACGCTTATAGCTGGATAGATGCTGCCGGCGATACGGTGGGGCGCGAGGCTGTTCTGGAAGTCTTGGCCGAACGCAATGCCGGATATACGCTGTATGTCCGTGATGAATGGAATTCCGTGCAGTCGGTTTCTGTGCAGGTAGTGGTGCTGGGCGGCGAAGGCGTTGCCGATTTCGAGGATTTGGATCTGGAAGCGGAAAGCAGCTGGCATGGCGATACCGATGGGGATACGTATTTCTACAGCGGTTCTTACCGTTTTACCAACTCTTATACCTTGGCTTGGGATTCCTGGATGGGATTTGCTTACGCCAATATCTCCGATTCTACCTATATCCCTGAATGGGGCTACGACAACCAGTACAAGAATGCGGCCGGTGGCGGGGCTTTGGGTTCGGCGACCTATGGCGTGGTTTACGACCACGGCGTGGTGGACTTGCTGGAAGCCGGGGAGGAAGGCGCGGAAATTCCCGGCTGTTATGTGACTAACAACATCATGTTCTACAATGCGGCGGTCAATGGCGATACCTATTCGGGCGGTCCGTTCGAAAGCGGCGATTATTTCAAGGTGTTTTTCCGGGGCATCCGTCCTGATGGGGACACGGCGGTAATAGAATATTATTTAGCCGATTGCCGTGATGCTGATTCCGCCGAACACTACATCCTGAACTCTTGGGAATGGGTGGATTTGAGCGGCTTGGGGGCTGTCAGCCAGCTGTTGATCGGTTTCGAAGGTTCGCGGGTGAACCAGTACGGGCCGCTTCTGCCTTCGTATATGGCGATTGACAAAATCGGCGTGGTGCGTCCCGAATCCCGTGTGATAGAGGATAGTTTATTGATGGGTGCCGATGCGCTTCTGGCTTTTGACGATTTGTTCTCTTTGCCGGGCACGGGCCGATGGAAGGTGATGGCGGGCGAGCCGGATGTGGAAGGTGTGGCTTCGTTTGCCGTGTCCGATTCGGGCTTGCAAGTATCGGCTTTGGGTCTGGGAACCTGCCAGGTGGAACTGCAAGGGGCTCGCAATGGGCGATCCGAATATGTGGTGCTGCATCTGGAAGTGGTGGAAGATGCAGGCGTGGAAGGTTGGATGGAGGTTTCGGGAAGCTTTGTGGATGCCGTATATCCTGTGCCGGCAGTCGATTACGTGAATGTCCGTTTGTCCGCGCCGGTGTCCGGCTTGCAGGTTGTCAATTTGCAGGGCAGGACGATGTATGAAGAACGTTCGGCTTCTTTCCGTGCCGGTTCTGTGGTGTCGATTCCGGTGTCCGGCTGGTCGTCAGGTATCTATCTTTTGTGCGTGGAGCAGGATGGAATCCAGCAGGTGCTGAAGTTCGTGGTTCGTTGATACACGCTGTACGGATAAGGTGAAGGGCTTGTCGCGGGTTCGCGGCAAGCCCTTTTTGCACATTGTTTGGATTCGTTGCTCTCTTTAATGGCCGATTTGGGTTTAAGCGTTCGTATGCCCGAGGACATGGGCGGCCTTGTTGCAGGCAATGTAGTCATCCACCGCTTGGTGGAAGGAGTGTTTGAGTTCGGAAACGCTCTCCCCTTTGAAGGTAATCAGGCTGTCGATGCCCTCTATCTTCCCGAAGAAGATATTGTCGGTTTCGCTGAACGCCACCGATCCGGTATAGCCTTTGTAGGACAAGGTGTTTACAGGATGGGGCCGATTTTTGTTTTTATGCTGCCTGTAGAGGCTGATAGCCACGTAAATGCAAATGCTAAGACCAACAGCGCTGCAGGTGGCAAAAATGATGATGATATTCATGGCTGATCGTTTTTATAAAGTAACAATAGGCCAAATCCGCTTAGTGCCAAAATTAATACGGCAACTCCTGCCCACCACAGAAGAACTGGGGTTTTGATGCCGGTTTGCATTATGCCAGCAAGGATGATTCCGGCAAAAACAAGTTTTGCCATGTCTAAGCAGAATTTTGAAGCTTCCTTGATTACTCGGTCTTTTTTCTGTTTATCCATAAGGATACATTTTGCAAAGTTAAAATTACTTTTGGCTTATCTCGCGATTTCTATCTTGAACGGCATCGTCTTGTCCTGGATGTGAATCTGGAGGATGTAGGTTCCCGGAGTCCAGGCGGAGACATCGAGGCGGCAAGACCGGGCTTTGGGCAAGCCGGAGTATATCCGTTTCCCGTTCAGGTTGAAGGCATCCATGCGTTCTATCCGCTGCGAAGGGCTTTCCACATGGAGATAGTCCTGGGCGGGATTCGGGTAAATGCGGAGGCATTCCGCCATGGGGTCGGAAGGGTTGGACAAATCTTTTATCTCTATTTTGTTAGAAGGAGCCGATTCTCCGCAGGCATTGCGGACGGTGGCATGGTAAAGCCCGTTCCCGGTCGGGACAAGCTCGTTTCCGGTCTCTCCTTTCAAGGCGGAACCATCTTTGTACCATTGATTGGCTGCTTCTTGATCGGATACCAGCACGGTCTTCCCTTGGACGGTTTCTTGCAGGATGACGGGAGGTGCGGGCAAAGGCAGGACTTCAAGGCGGAGGCGGTAGATGCTGTCGCAGCCGTGACGGCTTTTGTATATCTCCTCGTATTCTCCGGCTTGACTGTAGGTTCTTCCTCCGAAATAGAGGGTAGCACCTTGGCAAATCAGCGTATCCAAGTTGAAAAGGTAATTCGGTTCGATTTGCAGGTTCAGGAAAACGATGCTGTCTGCCCCCCAAGCCGTTGACAAGGTATCCGTATAGGAACCGCTTCGGGATAGTTCTGATCCGGCAAAAAGGATGGTCTCCCCATGGCAGAGGGTCGTGTCGATATATTGCCGGATAGGCTCAAGAGGCGGGATTGGACGGGAACTGATTTTCCGGACAGAGAATCCGGAAAGGTTCAATCCGCCTTGGTCTTGAAAACTGCAAGCATGGATGCCGAAATAATATATCCCGCCCGTGTTTATGTTGACAGAATCTTTTATTTCGATTCCGTTGCCGAAGAAATCGAAGCTTGCACCTATCCGTTTGCCGGATTCCAGGCAGGATGCGGATAGCGGGAATGCATGGAGAACTGTGGAGGGCCATGTGGCAGGAAACAGGTAGAGCGCCATGCTTTCCGGCCGGTCAAAGCGTTCGCCTTCGGCCAGGGCCGATACATGGTAGATGCCGGGTTCAAGATGCATGGCCGGCAGGATCAGGAGATCGTCTGAATCCCATTCGGATTGAGGCGGGCAATGGTACGAACCGTCCGGACGTCTTTCCCATGTGATGCCGTCTTGGTTCAAGTCGAAGACAGAGATATGAGCGGGGTTGAAATCGGATAGGCTTAATCCGGTGTTTGCCGGGATTTCGATGGATGGGTAATGCAGGATGTGGAAGCTGGCCGTGTCGTTTCCTGTTTGGGTGTCCCCGGAAGCATTCAATGTCAAGGAAATTTGATGCTGTCCGTATCCTTTTAAGGTAAAGGGCTTTTCGAAAATGAAATTCCGGCTTTCGGCAGTTGGGAGCGGGTTTGCCGAAAAGTCGATTTGATGGAGCAGGCTATCGCCGGCAAGCCTGTTTCCATTTGTCTTTATTTTGAGACGGATATCTGCCTTTCCGTTAAAATCTAACGCACCGGAATTGCTGAGCCTGAAAGCGAACTGAAGGCTGTCGGCATCGCCAAAAGCGTATGAATGAGAGGATAGTCCTATTTGCAGATCGATGGACGGTATGGTTTTGACTTCCAGTTGGTCGATTAGGATATTCTGGCCTCTTTGGCCGATGGCTTCAAAGTGGATTCGCCCTTGCGAAAACTCCGGCAGGCGATAGGCGTAGCCTGTCCAGCCTCCTTCCGTGTCGTGGCTGAAATCGCATGAGATAGTGTCGATGGGGAATGTTTTATCGGGATAGCGAGTATCGGAATAGCTGACAATCAGTTTTTCCTGTCCGGAAAATTCGCGCCAATGATACAATTTGAAAGAGACTTCCACGCTGGAATGGGCTTCCAACAGAGGGGTCGAAACGCGGGAATGCGCTCCCTTTGCCAAGCCGAAACTGTAGAAATACAGATAGGATGTTCCTTCGGCGGCATCGATGCCCATGTTGGAACATTCCCAATAGAAATCGGCATCGGGGTCGCTTGCCAGCACCGTTTCCGTCCAGCAAGGAGGCAGGAAATCGCCCAAAGCTACATTTTCAAAGCCTTCTCTGTACGGTAAGGGAACGGCAGTGCAAGGCGTTTCAAAATAAGCGGTTGCAGCTTGGCTGGTATCACCGTTGGAGGCAATGGCTTCTATCCGGACTTCGTATTCGGTGCCGGGTCGTAATTCGCTCAGTAAAGCAGAACAGGTATCGGAAAACAGATGGAAGCTTTGTTCGGCTTGTCCTTGGGGAAAATACGAAATCCTATGCCGTGCGGCGCCCGACTGCCAGGATATCCTTGCCGATGAGCCGGTAATGTCCGACACTCTGACATTGTATGGCGGAGGGCATTCGAAGGAAGTCAGGCTGAAATTGTCGATGCCCACCCGGCCGAAGCCGTAATTGCTGACCGCCTCGAAGACGATTTGCAAATGGTTCCCTCCTTCTATTTCCGCTTTTGAAATGGTTGATACAGGATGTTTTAAATGCAATAGAATGGTGGTATCCTTCCAAGTTGTGCCTGAATGGAGATGGCGGGCAATGGTGTCGTAGCTGAGGCCGGCATCGAGTGTGGAATAGACGGAAAGCAAGGATGGGTTTTCCCGTTGACCTTCATTGTTGATATAGCTGAACGACAGCCGCAGGCTTTCTTGCCCGGTGGTATGGATCAAAGGTGTTTTGAGGTAATTGTTCCGACCTTTTGCCGAGAGTTTGTTGTTGAAAAGGAGGTATCTGCCGATTTCTTCGTCAGGGTCGGTTTCGGCGGGGACGTTCCAGCGATATTTAGGATTGGTTTCGGAACCTTCGGAATTGTCCCAGCAGTCTGGGATTTCGCCTTCATGGACATGGCTGAAGTTCTCGGTGAAAGGAAGCCCGTGCAGGGGGCAGGCGGTTTGGAATTGCAGGATTACGGGGCGGCTTGTATCCTCGTCCTGGCAAAGGTTGCGGACTTGGACTTCGTAAGGCGTGCTGATATCCAGATTCCGAAGCCAGGCCGGACTTTGACGGCTGTGCAGCTCCTGCCAAAGGGTGTCTGTCAGCGGATTGTCTTTTTTCCCGTTTGTTTCTGTAATATATTGGCCGGATTGCGGTATCGTTTTTAAGATCCGGTACGCGATATGGGCTTCCGTGCCGGAATTGCTCGTGTTTTCCGGGTTCTGATAGGAGACATAGGCTTCATGCTGGCCGATGCCCACGATTTGCGCCGATACGGGTGCGTAGCAGGAAACTACCGAGAAATCGTCGATATAGATTCCGTAACGGTCTTTGGCCGAATGTGCTAAGATGCCGATATTGACATCCTGACCGGTAAAATCCGAGAGGTCTATGCTCACTTCTTGGTATTCGGTGTTGGTCGCTTCGATGATTTGCAATAACAGATGTTCCTGCAAGGCCATGATGTCGTTGCCCGATGTGGAGAGGTAGATGCTGAGGTTTTCCTTGTTCACGTCGCTCCTGACCCTGTAATGGAATTTCAGGAAACAGTCTTTGTCCAAATGGAGCGTGGGCGATACCAACCAGTCCATCGCGTAATTGTCCCGGTTATAGCCATACATGGCGCAATGGCCGTTTCGAGCGTTTTCAGTGCTTTCCTGCCAGCCTGTCCCGTCTTGGTTCTGGTCGTAAGTCTTCCAGCCAACCGGAATCCCGTTTTCCCATTTTTCGAATCCTTCGTAAAAAGGCAGCTGCACGAGGTTTTCGGTTTGCGAATAGGTGGTTTGCGCGTGCGGATTCGGCCGGGCCGCTGCGGTAGTGGACTCGGTGGCATGGAGTTGCGTTCCGAAACATCCGAGCAGCAGCCAGCAAAGCATTCGGAGCGATTGCCGTGTATGGATGTGTTTTCCGGCCAGATGCCTATGGGTGGACAGATTCATGCTTGTTTTTGAAAGCTTTCGGAATAGCCTTGGACGGTGGCGGATGCCTCCTTTGCTTTTGCGTTTTTCTTCCGGCAATGTCTTGGGCTGGCTTTGCGGGTTTTGTTGTGGGGTCTGCTGTTGGTTTGGGGCTTGGTTCAGGATGTCTTGGTCGTTTTTCATCTTGTATGGGTTTTGCATTATTGTCATTTTTTGAGGTTTCGGTCGCGGTTTTGGATTCTGTGGACGCAAGGGGGCGGTCTTGGGCGATGGTTTTCCTGCGATGGCTTGCTGTGGTTTTTCTTATGGTGAAGAATTTTTTGTTGCTGTGTCGTCGGCTGCCTGCGTTTCATTTTCTTTTGTGTTTTCAATGCTCAGGTAGGGATACAGGCGTGAAAACGTCCCGGAGTCCATCAGGTTGACCTGTCGGATTTGCTCTATGTCCGAAAAGGGACCGTATTTGAGTCGGTGCAAGTAGATTTCCTTGGCTTGGTAATAGTCCAGGTACGGATGGCTTTTGAGCGTGTAGAGGTCGGCTTGGTTCACTTTGAGTTTCCGCAATTGCGGATTTTCGATATAAACGGACGGCGCGATGCGTTGGTATAGCAGGGAATCGATGCCCCAGACTTCACGCAATTGGCGGGGATGCACGAACCCGCCTAATTTTTCCCGGTAGGCGATGATTCGTTTGGAATAGACCGAGCCGATACCCCTCAGCTCCTGCAAGTCGAAGGTATCGGCCTTGTTGAGATCCACGCGGAATTTCCTTTTGACCATATACGAAGGCGGTGTGTATCGGCTTGCGTAGCGGTATGTCGAGGAATCCTGTCTCTTGCTTCCGGTATACAATGGGGTTTTGCTGCTTGTGCCGTGATTTTTGCTGTATGTCGATTCTTTGTTGCTGGCATAACGGGCATTCTTGTCCGCATATCCCGTGCTCTGATACGAATGGGATTCCTGGTAGAAACGGGTCTCCAGATAGGCCTCGTTCATGGCGAACGGATTTCCTAACTCGGCGATGCCCCATTCCTTGGCTGGTTTGACAATACCCCAGGCCCGCAAAGCGATGGTGGCGGCAATCAGTACCAGCAGGACGCGGATGGCTTGGCGATCCCGTTTGGTCAATGCCATGAAATAACTTATCCGTAGAAGTCTTGTACGGGATGCTCCGAGAATCCGGTATTGGATAAACTGGCTTATGCGTTTTTTGATTTCGCGTTTGGTTCTCATCTTATTTATATATCGCGCGAAATCGGTTTTATCGAACTATGTTTTTGTAAAATATTGATTTGTATGTTGTTATTTTTTTAAGAAGTACAATATGCCGGATAAGCTGTTTTTCTTGCTTGAAATGCAATGTTCGGTAGTGGCATTGTCCCAAGCCATGGGCTTGTCCTGTTCCTGCCCATAGAAGCTTGGCCGATAATAGGGCGCAGGCGAAAATTTTTCGTCTTATGAAAGGTTGTTTTGATTGTTTTCTGACAGAAAAGCGGTGTGCCAGTGGTTGGAAACTGGAAACTGGCACACCGCTTTGGCGTTGTAGAGATTATTTGCTGATTTGCAGCTTGAACGAAGAATTGCCTTCGGTGGTTTGCACGTTCACGATGTAAAGGCCGGATGCCCATGCATGGACATCGTGTTGCCAGGATTGAGCCGAGAGGTTTTCTTCGGTCAGGATTCGCTTGCCGTTGGCACTGAAGATTTCCACGCGCAGGATGGATCCGTGCTGGATTCGGAGGTTCACCTTGTCCCCGGCGGGGTTGGGGTACAGGGCGAGGCCTGCGGCCGCGTTCATCGCATCGTTGGCCACGTCGGTAATCTTGATGATGTTGGAAGGGTCGGACTCAACGCATCCGTTATTGACGGTGGCATAGTATTCCCCATTGCTGGTCAGGATGTAGCGGGATTCGTTCTCTCCTTCGATAGCCGCGTTGTCTTTGTACCATTGGTTGCCATCCTCGCAGTTGGATATTAACATCCGGGTTCCGTTTTCGGTCTTCTCTTCAATGACAGGAGGCTCTGGCTTGGGCAATACTTCCAAGCGGAGCAGATAGGTGCTGTCGCAGCCAAAGGCCGTTTTGTGGGTCTTTTCGTAATCCCCGCTTTCGGTATAGGTGATGCCGCCAAAGGCAAGGCTGGAACCTTCGCAGATCACAGTGTCGAGTTCGAACAGGTAGGTGGGATGGACCTTCAGATACAGGTTGACGATGCTGTCCATGTTCGAAGATGAAACCAAAGTGTCGGCATAAGTTCCGCTTTGGCTGAGTTCCTGCCCGTTGAACAGATAGGTTTCTCCTTGGCAGATGTCGGCCTGTATGCTATAGACTTGTTGGATTACGGAGAAGGAAATGGCATTGAGGCCCATCTGGTCCCGTTCGCTGTAGGCCAGGATGCCGAAGTAGGCCACTTGCTCTTCTTCCACGGCTACTTTCGCTGTCAAAGCGTGGGACGGGGCAAAAAGGTTTTCAATTTTGGCAAGGGCAGAATCCTGCAACATGTTTTCTGTGCTGCCGGCCATATAGAGGGCCGCGTTTTCCGGAAAGCAGGCATCCACGCCGCCCACTTCTGCCATGATTTGGTATTCTCCCGGCCTGAGGAGGATGGCGGGCAGGATTAGCAGGTCGTTGCTGGCTTCTTTGGAACTATAGGTGCATTGGTATCCGGCGGCAGGTTGACGGCTCCAGCTTATATCGTCTTTGTTCAGGTCCTGTACCGCGATGTAGTCAAGCGTGCTGTCGCCGTATGCAAAAGAGGTGCTGTAAGGCGTGGAGAAAGGCTTGTAATGTTCTATTTCCGTGCTGGCCTTGTCGTTGGCCGGGTTTTCATCGCCTTCGGCTTGGATTTGGACGCTGGCTATGAATGTCCCGTATTCGGGAATCGGGAAATCGGCCTTGAATTGGTAAGGAAGCGTGTCGTTCGATGCCAGTTCTTCTACTTCGATTTGTTCGGTGGCCACCGTGTTTCCGTTTGGGTCAATCAAGGACAGGCTGACAGATCCGGAATAAGTTTCCGTGCCTTTGTTTTGCAACCGCACGCTTACAGGCACGCTTTCCACGACGCTGACCGGGTTGATCGGGTCGATGCCCATCACGGCAAGGTCCGTGCCGAACAGGCCTTCTATCCGGATATCATCTATGTACATGTCTTCCTTATATTGGCTGATGCCTTCAAAATAGATTCGGCCATCGGTAACATCGGGCAGCGTGTAGGAATGGAAAGTAAAATCGGAGGCTATGGACAATGTGTCCAGAACGGTTTCCTGCCCGGTCGTGCTTCTATAGCCTGCAATGATTATTTCTTCAAGGTTGCTGCCTATGGTATGGGTGAACCAGAACGAAAGCCTAATGGCATGGTTGGCTTCAAATTCGGGACTGTACAATCTGGCGCTTGCGTCCTCGGGGAGGTTGTGACTGTTGAAAACGGCTGAATACCCTCCATCGGTGGATTCTTCGCTGGATACGCTCCAATAGGTGGTTGAACCGGAATTGGGTACAAGGATTTCTTCTTCCCAGCAGAGCGGCATGCTGCCTTCTTCAAAGCTTTCTATGATGGGGAGGCTTTGCGCGGCACATTGCGTGGCAAAGGAAAGGCTGCTCCAGCGGCTGGTATCGCCTTCCCCGCAAATGGCGCGGACGGAGACTTGGTATTGACTGGCAGCTTCCAGTCCGGGCAGCAGGATCGAGGTATCTGTCGTGGAGAGCGTGCTTGCGCTTTCTGCATCGGCCAGACTGTAGCGGACTTGGTAATTGCCGGCATCGGACTTGCTCCAGCTGATAAGGGCCGAGGAACTGCTTATGGAGTCTACGCTTAGATTGCTTACGGCTTGGCAGGTTACCGGCGTGGCAAACTGCAAGCTTGCTGTCAGGCTGGTGTCGCCGGCTGAGCAGATGGCCCGGAGGCATACCGAATATTCCGTATCGCCTTGCAAGGAGGTCAGTTCGGCGGGAGATGCCGTCGGATAAAGTGTTTGCATGTTCTGGGTGTCTGCCGTGGGGAAATAGCGCAGTTCAAAGGCATCGGCATCCGATACCCAGGAGAGAAGGGCGGAATGCCCTGTGTTCTGGCTGATTTGAAGATCGGCAGGGGTGGGGCAGCTGGGCGGTTGTCCAGCTTGTTTGCCTAACGTATTGCCCGTCTGCAATTGGCATCCCGAATCCGGCAACCGGTTTTTGCGCGGTATCCACAATGCTCACCTTTAGGCCGTCTATTCATCGCCTTCTCCTTGAAGCCGGTAGTCGAATTCCAGCAAGGCTCCGCCTTGGGGTATTTGCACCATGAAATAAGCGTGGGATACTTGTGTCTGGTATCCATCGTATTTGTTGGAGGCTCCTTGGGTATTGCTGATGTACAAGCCGTACTGGGACTCGTCGCCGTTGTAGGCTTTGTTGCCTCTTACCCATTGGTTGACGCTGTCGTTGGCAAAAAGTCATTGGCTGCTTTCCTGTTCAAAGTCCAGTTTGAACGGGATTTCGGTCTGGGCTTGCACACGCATTGCCCCAATGCACAGCAAGAGCGTGCATAGAGATAGGAACTGTTTTGGCTTCATGTGGTTGGTTTTGCATGATTGATGCGTTTCCCGATGAAAAAGGGGAAAAAATGGAAAAGTCAGTCTATGTGCGGCAAAAAGTATAATTTAGCCGGTTGGAATCCGTGATTTGAGGCCGGTTTGGTTTGAGGCCGGGTATATGAGGGTGCAAGGGACGGATTCCATTGCAGCGTTCCATTGTTGGGCAAAGCCTGGAAATGCGGGTTGGAAACCCGGCGTGGAACGGGCAAACGGATGCTGACGAACAGACTATTAGCGATGGAAGAGAGTACAATCGTTTGGATAACAGGGGCTTCTTCGGGTATCGGAGAAGCGTTGGCGAAAGCTTGGTCTCAGAAAGGGGCTATAGTGATATTGTCTTCACGCAAGGAGGCTGAGTTGGAAAGGGTCAAGGCGGAATGCGCGTATCCGGAGAAATGCTTTATCGTATGTTTGGATTTGGCCGACCCGGCCAGTTTGGATGCAGCAGCCAAGACGGTTTTGGAACGTTTCGGTTATGTGGATATCTTGGTCAATAACGGGGGAATCAGCCAGCGTTCGTTGGTGGTGGAGACTCCGATGGAGATAGACCGGCGCATCATGCAGGTGGATTATTTCGGCGGGGTACAGTTGGCCAAGGCGGTGTTGCCTTCCATGCTGGCTCGAAAGAAAGGACATTTTGTGGCTATCAGCAGCATTGTGGGAGTGTTCGGTTTCCCGCAACGTTCGGCTTATTCGGCAGCCAAGCATGCCATGCACGGTTTTTACGAGACCCTGCGGGCGGAGAATGCCCAATACGGCATCAAAGTGACGGTAGTCTGCCCGGGACGGATTCTGACCAATGTTTCCCTGCATGCGCTTACGGCTACCGGAGCGGAACACGGGGTGATGGATCACGGGCAGAAGAACGGCATTTCGGCCGAGGAATGCGCGAGAAGGATTATGAAGGCGGTGCGCCGTTCCAAAAAGGAAGTCTATGTGTGCCGGATCGATGTGCTGATGGTGTATTTCCGCCGCTATATCCCGGCTTTGTATTACAGGCTTGCCGGGAAGGTGAAACCTAACTGAGGCGGGTCAACTCATTTGAACCCTCTTGGAGACGGGGCTTTTACGGATTTTTTTCAGGAGGCAGGAGGCGGCTGGATTTTTAAAGATTTTAACAAGGAACAATTAATTGATTTAAGATGGCAAACAATCCTACATTTGACAAACCGGATGGATCGGCTGGGATTTCGATTCCCGATAAGCAACGGCCTATTATTTCAGGAATCCAGCAGGTGGGTATCGGCGTACGCGATGTGGCTTCGGCTTGGCGCTGGTATAACGAATATTTCGGGGTCGATGCCATTATTTTCGATGAGCGGGCGCCGGCCGAATACATGTTGCCCTATACTGGAGGCAAGCCGCGTAACCGTAGGGCTGTTTTAGCGGTCAATCTGCAAGGCGGCGGTGGTTTTGAGATTTGGCAGCATCGGGATTTCCCTCCTCGTGCGCCTGAATTCCAGGTCCTTCCGGGCGATTACGGGATTTATGCCTGCAAGATCAAATGCAAGGATGCCGCGGCAACGCATAAGCTCTATATGGAAAAAGGCGCTTATGTGACCGAGATTTACAAGGATTCCCAAGGCCGGGATTATTTCTACGTCAAGGACCCGGACGGCAACCTCTTCCAGATGGTGCAGGTGGGGGCGGAAGGTGCGTGGTTTGCCAAGGAAGGCAAGCTGACGGGCGGTGTTTTCGGGGCGATAGTGGGCTGTGAGGACATCGAGAAGTGCAAGGCATTCTACCGGGATATGTTAGGCTACGACCATGTGTGCAGCGAAGAAGAAGGGGAATTCAAGGATTTGAGCCAGCAAGGCACGCCGGGATGCCGTTTCCGCCGGGTGCTGCTGGGGCATGGCCAGGCTCGGACCGGAGGCTTCTCCCGGCTGCTCGGTCCTTCGGAAATAGAACTGGTACAAGCCTTGGATCGTCCTACGCCGGTGCATAAGATTTTCGAGAACCGTTTCTGGGGCGAATTGGGTTTCATTCAGATTTGTTACGATATCCGGAACATCAATACCTTGCGTGATTATGCCGAGGCTTTGGGTTCGCCCTTTACGGTGGACAGCATCCGGCAGAATCCCAATTTCGATATGGGGGATGCGGCCGGGCATTTCGCCTATAACGAGGATCCTTCGGGCACTTTGATCGAGTATGTGGAGACTTGCCGGGTTCCTATCATGAAGAAATGGAATCTCTTCCTGAACCTGCAACGCTTCGATGCCACCAAGCCGCTGCCAAACTGGCTGGTCAAGGCTTTGCGTTTCACGCGCAAGAAGGATATTCCGGATTAAGTCGGAAGACTGGCTGTCCGGAGGACGTTTTGTTTGAGAAAATCGAAGCCGGTTTTGCAGTTTTCAAAAAAATATCTACCTTTGCAGCCCTTTCCGGTGAAACCCGGGCGTAGAATCGGTATGCCGGAGAGCTCTTGGGTAAAACCAGATATATTGTTTCCGGAGGTCACGTAGCTCAGCCGGTAGAGCACATCCCTTTTAAGGACGGGGCCCTGGGTTCGAATCCCAGCGTGACCACGAACCGAGAATGATTCTCGCGGAAAGGAAAGTGGAGTTTACAGGGAGTAGGCTCCACTTTTCAATAAATTTCGGTTCTGCGAGGGTTATTTGGGGCGACTGCAAGGAAAGATGCCGGAGTGGTC
>JADIMZ010000001.1 GCA_017694335.1 Candidatus Pullibacteroides excrementavium | reverse complement strand
GCACGGTGGTCTTCCGCAACCACGCCTTCCCTCTTGGCGATACCCCGAAGGAAGAGGCGAAAGCACCGCCCGCCGGACGATGACAGCAGGACGGGCATTCGGCCGGGAAGCCCCTGCCGATGGCCGCTCCCAACCGCGCGAAAGGAAAACAGGTTAAATCCATCATAAAATCAGAATTAACGGAACAGTAAAACCATTAAAACACAAGCTTATGAAACGAGTGATTTTATTTTTCGCCCTGGCCCTCTCCGGCCTCGGCGCAGCCAACGCACAATGGTCGGACGACCCGGCGACCAACTTGCAACTGACCGACCAGAATTCTTACACATTTGAAACAGAGCTCCTTTCCGACGGAAGCTGGTATTTCTATTATAACAGACCGGACGGTAGCATAGATACTATTGTCCCCTATTTGCAACGCTATGACAAGGACGGGAACGCCCTTTGGGAGGAAACTTTGGCAGTTTCCCGGCAGCTGACCAATAGTTGGACCAAGGTAATGGACTGCATGAGCATTGACAAAGACGACAACGCCATTGTTGTAGTACAAGACAAACGGCATGGACCGGAGACATACACGGCCTACAAAATTACGCCGGATGGAACATCGGTGTGGGCGGAAGGTGTAGACTTGCATTCGGGTGTTTATCCGGGTGGCTGTGCGGCCTTGAACATGGCGCAGATTGCCGATGGCAGCTACATCTTCGCTTGGCAGGAATATACAAACGATAACCCGAATACCGGCATGCTCCGTATGCAACGAGTGTCCGCCGATGGGGAAACCCTTTGGGGCGAAGGCAAGGTGTTGCAAGAAGAGAATGTTCCAATCACCTATCCGTATGTTTTGGATGCTGGAAACAATGAATTCCTGCTGGTTTACGCTTACGGAGCATCGCAAGAAATCCAAGTTCGTAAAATGGACTTCGATGGCAACGATGTTTGGGCACAGCCCACTACCGCGTTCGATGCCGTGAGTTCGTCCATCCCTCTGTGGACATTCCTTGCCGTGGTTCCTGCCGATGGAGGTGTCTTGATTGGCACCTATGAAGGCGACCCGAACTTCCCGTACATTTCTTACGTGAAAGCCGATGGTACCCATGCGTTTACTGAAGGGAGCGCGGGATTGCGCTTAGGGTATTCCGAATGGCTGGCTTGGGGAGTAAAACTCGCCTTCGACCAAGAAAACCAGGCCGTCTATGCTGTATGGCGCGAAACGGACTTCAATCAACAATATTCACAGATTGTAACCCAAAAAGTAAGTTTGCAGGGAGAATTGCTTTGGGATCCCAACGGCATCGCGATAACCCAGTTCCTGCCGCGCCCGGTTTCCTATTACGATGCCGAACTCGGGCCCAAAGGCAGCTTCTTTGTATCCTATATGGAACAATACGATATTGACGGTAACGGCCTTGGATCAAACGACCCGGTAAACGCCATGGCCGTGTTGCAAGGTCCGGAGGGTGATTTCATATGGGAAGACACAGCCGTGGTAATTTCCAACAGGGTCAGCACGAAATACGACATGGAAGCCTTGCCTCTCAGCAATGATCAGTGGATTCTGACATGGAGCGAGAACCCAGAAGGAGATATGAATGCATCGCACCTCTACGCTCAGAATATCACGGTAGAAGGTTCATTAGGTGAAAATGTAGCCAATGAGAGCTACGATATGGTTCGCCCGAACGCATTCCAAGTCTATCCCAATCCGGTAAAGGAAACCGCCACTTTGCAGATTGAAAATGCAGGAGCGCAAGCGCGGAATATCCGAATCGAGTTGCTGAACACTAATGGCTCGGCCGTTGCTCGGATATACGATGGCCGACTGCAAGCAGGCATAAACCTGATTGAATGGAATCGTCCTGCCAATGTCCCCGCTGGTTTTTATATTCTCAAAGCAGTTATCGGCAACGAATGCCGCTATGCAAAAGTCATCTTGCAGTAGCACATGCTATCCGTTGGCAGCAGTGAAATCTGAAAGACGGGATTCCTGTTGCCAACGGACTAATAATATAAACTCAAAACATTTATTATGAAAAAGATTGCTATTTGTTGCCTTGCCCTGTTGATGGCAGCAGGCATGGCCATCCAAACACAAGCCCAAAGCGTGGCTTACTACGGGTTCACCGAAGAGACCGGACAGGCGTATACCGCATTGACCGATGCCACCGAGGTGGCCGGGCTATCCTCGGCGACAGCAACTTTTGAGAACCTGTTCTTCAACGCCACCGAAAGCATCGACTACAACGAGACCTCGGCCTTGGCCGGCATCCCCATCGGCTTCGACTTCCTCTTTGACGGAAAGACATACGACAAGTTCGTCATCGGCGGAATCGGCTTCATTGTTTTAGGCGATAACACTTCGGAAAACGTGACGCTGGGCAGCGGTATGATGCGTTTCTGGAGTCCTATCATCGGGATTTGCTCGGACGGAAGCGTCTACAAATTAGCCAATACAGCCATTCGGTACAAGACCGAAGGCAGTGCCCCGAACCGGGTCCTGACCGTAGAGTACACGGACATGGCCTATTTGGAAGACATGGACGTGGACAATTCCTTGGATTACCAAATCAAATTGTACGAAGCTGACAGTCGTATTGAAATGATTTTCGGATCGACCATGACTTTCGGCAACGCTTACGATTGGTTCAGCGTGGGTATTCGGGGCGAAAACGGGGCGCATTTCCGCGAGCCGATTGATGGCGACTGGAGTGCCACCCAGTACGAGTCGAATTATACAACGGTCAGCAACACCACTTTTCCTGAAGGGCTGAAATACACATTCACCTTGCCCGAACCTTGCCAAGCACCGACCGCCAGCGTTTCCGATTTGGCACTGACAGCCACTTCTACCATGGTGACGGGAGAAGCCACCGTGGAGGAAGGCGCAGCCGATGGATATATCGTAGTAGCTTCTACTGCTGAAATCACCGGTGTTCCCGAAGCCGGGACTTATGCCGTAGGCGATGATCTCTTGGGTGGCAAGGTGCTGGCCGTGGAAGAACTGAGCGGCACTTCAATCAGTTTCGAGGATGGAGATGAAAGATACGGCTCCGCACTGTTGCCGAACACCACCTACTATTACGCTATATATCTCTACAATTTCAAATGCTCCGGCGAACCCCAGTACGGCCCGATTGCTTTGGAAAGCATCGCCACCAATACCTCGGCACCGGCTTCGTTGAAAGTTGTCTCATTGAGCGGGGAAGAAATCAAATTGACCGTGACTGCCAATGACAAAGAAGAGGATGTGCTGGTGGCGGTAACGGATGTGTTAGGCACGGATGCGGCAGGCAATCGTATCTTGATAGGGGATTTCGGGTATCCGGAAGCCGATGCGGAAGTGGGCGATACCATTTGGAAGGTGACAGAAGATTATTCGGGTAATGTCAGCAGGAGTTTTGGCGGCACTGTTTTGTACACCGGATCTGCTTCGGATGCTATTTCCTTCACGGAAGGTCTTGAAGACAATACTATTTACCATTTTGCTGCATTCAGCCTTGGTGAGAATGGGCAGTATTCCAGTCTTTTTGCTCAAGCCGATACCCTTACGCCGGCAGTTCTTCCTTTCGAGGCGGATTTCGGTACGATGCCTTGCTACACGTATCCGTATGGTTGGGAAGGCTCTTCGGAGGATTTCATGGTTCAACGTCCATACAATGGCGTAGGCTCTGTAAGTGCCGTGTTCGCGGCTCCAACTGCGGGAGAAACAGGCGAAGGCCAATTAGTATTGCCTCCTATCGATATCCCGGAAGGCAACGGTGTCCGTCTTGTCTTGAACTATGGAATATCTTCATATAAAAGCCGCTTCGACAACTCTTTTAACCGTGCGGACTGGACCGACAACGACTCCATCGTATTCGAATATTCGGTAGAGGGATCCGACAATTGGATCAAGGCTTTTGCTTTGACCAAGCTGAACGCTGACGAGTTCCCCTCTGGCAGCGAAACGTATGTACGGAATATTGATTATAAAGGCATCAGTGGCAAGGATGTACGTTTGAGGATGCGTTATATATATACGTTCGGATTCCAAACCACAATGGATATCGCTGCCATTTCTGTTTTGGAGATTCCCGATTGCGATTACCCGGTTTCTGTCTGGATTCCCGATTCCTCGATTATCGGAAGCAAGGCGCTGTTGGATTGGACTCCGGGAGCCAGCGAGGAAAACGCGTGGAACATCAGTTTCGCGATGCAGGACGCAGAGGGCAATTGGGGTGAATGGACTCCTGCCGAGAACGTAAACGCGCATCCTTACAATGTGGACGGTTTGCTCAGCAACCGTATTTACAAAGCCCGTGTACAAGCATTCTGCGGCGAAGGTTCGACCAGCGATTGGGTGGAAAGTGATGAGTTCAATTCGGGCTGGACGGTTTCCTTCCTGGAAGACTTCAATAATTTGCCGATAGACCAAAGCAGCTGGATGGCCAGCATAACGATGCCCGCATATTGGAATGTCTTGGTATCGAGAACCGACGAAGACACCTTGGTGGCATCGGAAATGATAACAGGGATGGTTGATTTCTTGGATTGGAAATCAGCTGAAATGGCCATACCGGGAGAAAGCAATGCCTCCCTTGGTATCGCCATGAACCGCCAAGATATCATGACAATGGTACAATTGCCCCTTGTGGAACTTGAAGCTGATCAAAGTCCGTATTTGACTTTCGATGCGGTGTTTGCCCTATTCAATGAGGATGGGGACTTTGAATCCTTTGCCGGTGATGCCACCACTTTGCCCGAGGACTTTAAAATGTACCTGCTGGCTTCTCAAGACGATGGTGAAACATTCCTTATGAATGAAGCTTTGCAGACATGGGATGCCGAACAACTGGCGGCTTTTGGCGACAGCACCCGTGTTGAAATTCCATTGACAAATTTGGAAGGAAAAGTGTCCCTTGCCTTGGCGGTTTTCGGGAATTACGATTACCAAGCCACCAATTATGTGCTCTACCTTGACAACGTAGGCATATTGTATCAATGCGCCGTGGCGCAGGATTTGGAGGTGTCCAATCTGACAAAAACTTCGGCTACATTGACTTGGCGTGAGGAACTCACGGTGGAGGAATGGATTGTAAAGCTTGAAAGCGAGGATGGAGTTGTTTTCAATACCACTTCCCAGAACTCGATAACTTTGACGGATTTGGCCGAAGCCACCGATTATATTGCCCATGTGGGACATCTTTGCGGCACGGATACGTCTGATTGGGCATCCGTTCCGTTCACCACTGGCGGCGTGGAATGCAACCCGGTGGCCAACCTGGCGGTAAGCGGCATCACGCAGACATCGGCCACGCTGAGCTGGGAAGGCTCGGCCTTGTCCTACCGCGTTCGCATCCGTCCCGTCGGGCAGGAGAACTATTCGGTCTACACCACCACGGAAACCACGTATACGTTCAGCAATCTTTTGGCTGAAACCGAATACGAGGGCGGCGTGCAGGCTATCTGCGGCCAGGCGGTGACCGACACCAGCGCCTACGTGGCCTTCGACCCGTTCACCACGGGAGCGGTGACCTGCTTCCCGCCTACGGCATTGACCGTTTCCGAAGTGGGTTGGAACTCCGCCACCTTGACATGGGAAGGCGAGGCCGAGGACTACCAGATGGAATGGCGCGTGGAAAACACGACTGTTTCCTTGGGGCGCCAAATGGTGGCAGGTGCCAAGACAGGGACTATTGCCGGGTTGGAAGCGAAGACACCCTACCAGGCTCGTGTAAGGAGCATCTGCTCGGCAGGCGATACCAGCGCCTGGTGTGACTGGTTGAATTTTGCCACTACCGAAGTGACAGAATGCCCGGTACCGACCAACCTCCGCGTGGAATCGTTGACCGAGACCTCTGCCACCCTTTTGTGGGATGCCGACGAGCAGAACGAAGGCTTCATCCTGCGTTACCGTCAGGCAGTCGCCACGGTATGGGATAGTGTCAAGAATCTGACAGAAACGCAATACGAACTGACCGGGCTGGAACCGCAGACGGCCTACACATGGTCGGTGATGGCCTCCTGCTCGGAAGGGCGATACAGCGGCTGGGGTTCGCAAGGCACGACCAACTTCACCACCGAAGGCGTGGGCAATGAGGGCGATGAGGAAAGCGGCCTGTTCCTGACCGCTTCCCGCCACCAGATTCATGTGATGAACCCTTCGGCCTTGCCAATCGAACGGATTCGGGTTTACAATCTCTCCGGTGCGATGGCGGAAGACTACGTGATCCGCAGCAACGAGAACGTGATCCTCACCACGGCGCTCTCCACCCAGGTGGTGGTTGTCGAGGTCCTCACGCCCAACAACAAAGCTTACCGCTTCAAGGTGATGCTGCCGTAAGCTTTGACAGAATTTGAATGATGGGGTCGGGATGACAGCAATGTGTTGTCCCGACCTTTTTTATGGTTATTTCCAATAGGAATCTATGGAAATGTATCTATAAGATTTCAAAATACTTGTATATACATGCCGTAGTTTTTGAACGCATATTGCAAGGCACGCCGTATCTGAATCAAAGGTCACGATTCGGTATGAAAAAGCCAATTTGGTAATATTGCATAAATGTTGAAAATTTTTATGCCATGAACATGAAGAAGTTTCGATTGCATCATTTCGCATGGAGCCTGATTCTTATTTCTTGTTGCACGCCTCTATCTATCGTGGCGCAAGAAAAGAGCGGGGTTGTCCAAACGCCCCAATTACGGAATATCCTGTTGGAGGAGTTCACCGGCCTGCATTGCAGCTATTGTCCCTCCGGTCATGCCAATGCCCAAGCCTTGCACAATGTCTTGGGGCATCGGATGCAGACCATCGCGGTTCATGTAGGAAGCCTTGCCGTGCCGAGTGGCGACGAGGTGGATTTGCGTTCCGCCTACGGGGAGGATTGGTATCAACGCCAAGGCGGTACCGGAATGCCGACGGGTGCCGTCAACCGTCATCATTTTGAAGGTTTGTCGCCCGAAAATTCCTATGGTTTGAGCTGGGGAAGCTGGCAGGAAGCGGCCCGTCGTGCCATGAATGACACCGCTCAAGTGAATTTGTTCGTAGAATCCGTTTACGATACGACAAGCCGCCAGCTTTCGGCACGGGTCGAATTGTATTACCCTACGATGGTGTCGGATTCCCTCTATACGCTAACCGTTGCGTTGACAGAAAATTACATAAGAGGAAACCAAACCGGGGGTAATGCCGGTGACCAGTATCTGCACAAACATGTATTGCGCGATTTGTTTACAGATGTTTGGGGCGACACTTTGAAAAAACCGCTTGTAAAAACAGTGATTGAAAAGACCTATACGCTGGAAGTCCCGGCACAATACAACAATCGGGTTCCCAATCCAGCTCATTTCGAAGTGATTGCCTTTGTCAGCAACTCGGAAGGTGAAATCCTGAACTCAACCTCGGGAAAGGTGCAATATGAAGGCCGGTACGCGTCACCTGCCGCGGAAATCAGCGTTCCAGGATTGACAAAATATTATTCAAGGACCGCCATTCCTGTACAGGTGGAAAATCTCGGTACAGATACCTTGCGCTCGATTCAGTTGAACGTAAGTTGGGGCGATACGGTTTACCAACCGGAGGTCGCAGATTTGTCAATCCCCTATGGGGAAACGCAGGAAGTTTACTTTCCTTTGGGCGAATATCCTTTTTCCCAGGTTCTAAAATACAGAATCAACACTTTGTCTGTCAATGGTTATCCATACGAAACCCGGGCTATCAACGATTATATTTCAAAACCTTGCGAGGTGTCGGAAGGCTCTGTCAAGATTACATTGACAACCGACACCTATGGCAGCGATGTCACGTGGACGTTGCGTAACCGGGCGGGGGAAGTTTTATTGTCCGGAGGCCCGTATGCCGATGGAGAAGTGCAGGAAGAAACGATAGAATGGACGCCTGAAACCGGTGTTGTCTATAGTTTTGAAATCGAGGATGCTTTCTTGGATGGTTTTTTGGGTGGATACACCATAATCGATGCCGAAGGAAACACGGTAGCCAGTTCGTCTTCTATTGGCCAGTACGGTGATAAGGTCTCTTTTGTCGTGCCGGATGCCACAGCCAACGAAGAAATGGTGGATGCCTGCCAGGAAGAGGCAAGCATTTGGTTAGAAAAGAATCCAGTAACTGCAGGAGAGGAAGTTTCTGTCCGTTTTATCGGTTTTGTTCCGGGAAACATTGTTGTGGAGCTCTTCAACCTTAACGGCAATCTTGTTCAACGTGATTTAATCTCTTCGCAAAGCCTATGGAGATTGAATACAAGTGGCATGGCTTCCGGATTCTATTTCATCAAGGCGACCCATGGAGGCTCTTTTGCTGCTACGAAATTATTGGTAAGGTAGTTTGTTTTTGTTGCCACCATCGAACTCGGGCTTTCTTTTCTGAAGGCCCGGGTTATTTTTTATGGATTGCTCGCCCGGCTGGAGGACTCGACTAAAACAGGGCGACAAGGAATAAGTGTTCCATGCCTGACAGGACACGAGTACCCCATCGGATTCTATCGATAAAGCAAAGTCCATGATTAGCCAATACACCCAAGGCGATTTGTTCAAATTGTTGAACGCTTTGGTGGAATTAGTTCATCCATGACATCGGCAATGGACGAGTGTAGAAAGCCAAACTCCGATTTATGTAGAGATTATACCCTATCTGATACATTCCCTCTTGCAAGGACATAAATTATACCCTTTATGGTATAATTCCGAATATTTATATTAGCTTTGTACCCGAAAAGGTATAAAACATGCGTATGCTGGGTGAAAAATCCAACCCAACGCGATTTATTTCAAGGCGTTTTAAATAAGAGTGTCATGAACAATCTTTCTGTCACGGTCAAAATGTTGCGGAAACAATATGATTTGACCCAAGAAGAACTCTCGTTAAAGTCGGGTGTCGGATTACGCTTTGTACGCGACCTTGAGCAAGGCAAGGAGACGTTGCGTCTCGACAAAGTGAATCAGCTTCTCGATTTTTTCAATTATGAAATGCTCGCTATGCCCAAAACCAATAACCAATGAGACAAGCCAACATCTTCTACAAAGACATATTGGCAGGGATTTTAACGGAAAACGATGCCGGATACGAATTCCGTTATTTGCCGGAGTATCTGTCTTCGGAAACGGCAAAAGCGGTTAGTTTGACCTTGCCTTTGCGGAAGGAAGCCTATACAAGTCCTGCCTTATTCCCTTTTTTTGATGGTCTGATTCCCGAAGGATGGCTGCTGGATGTGGCATTGCGGAATACCGACATCAGCATACTTGACCGGATGTCTTTGCTGCTGGCTTGCTGCAAGGATTGCATCGGGGCGGTCAGTGTTGTTCCTGTTGAGGGAAAGGAGGAACGCCATGGGTAACTGCCTATATTGTTATCGCCCTCTCCAAAAAGGGGAAAAAGACATGCACGCGGCCTGCATCAAGAAATTCTTCGGAACAACGGCTTTGCCAGTCTTGGACTACACAACAGGGCAGCTTGACCAGCTTGCCTTGCAAATCATTCACGACCGCACGTCTTTGACGGGTGTCCAGCCGAAGCTGTCTTTGCATTTGAATGAACATGAGGCCACCAGGCGATTGACCATCGTAGGGCTTTGGGGCGGTTACATTTGCAAACCGCAGACCCCCCTGTATGAATTGATGCCCGAGGTGGAGGATTTGACCATGCATCTTGCGGAGGTGGCGCATATCGATGTAGTCCCGCACACCTTGATGCGGATGGCAGACAATACGCTTTGCTATCTTACCCGCCGGATTGACAGAACACCTGCCGGAGAGAAGATTGCGATGGAAGACATGTGCCAGCTGACGGAAAGGCAAACGGAACATAAATACAGGAGCAGCTACGAACGTATCGGCAAGGCTATCCTGAAATACTCCTCTATGCCCAAAATGGATGTGACCAATTTTTTCGAGTTGGTGCTGTTCTCTTGGCTCACAGGGAACAACGACATGCATTTGAAAAACTTCTCTTTGTATGAAGCAGGCGGCAAGATACGTTTGACGCCAGCCTATGATTTGTTGAATGCGGCCATCATCAATCCGAAAGACGATGAAGAACTGGCATTGACATTGAATGGGCGGAAGAAAAAATTGCAAAGGGAAGATTTTATCACATCGGCAGTTTCTTTGGGCATAGGAAGCATGGTTGCGGAACGCCTGATAAACAAGCACACCAAACTATTGCCCAAGTTTAATGCTGTCATCCAAGGTTCTTTTCTAAGCGTCGGGCTGAAGGACAAGTATGCCGAATTGTTAAAAGAACGGATTGGCAGGCTTTCCCGGTAGACCATAAATTTTATGGCTGGGAACTATGGCCTCGACTGTCGGTGAATATGGAAAGCCGGCCTCTTTTTCCTGACCAGAGTATGGCGACATAGAAAGATGGAAATAACAAAATATTATTTATGAGTGTATTCCGAATTTCTATTTCGCAAAACTTGTTTTTTATTTTTGCGAAACAGAATAACGGGCATGAAACTAATCGAAAGAACTGATTGGCTGCTGCGTTGATGC
>JADIMZ010000130.1 GCA_017694335.1 Candidatus Pullibacteroides excrementavium | reverse complement strand
GGCTTACCAAGGGGCCATGGCCGGGCAGGCCATCGTGATAGGAAACATGGAAAACACCAAAGTGAAGCATTGAGATGTTGGACGTGAAGCATACTTCGGACGGCGATTTGGACTTCTCCACGGGGGATGTCCGCTACGATACCTCGGACTACCAGCACCAGAAAGACATCCTGCTGAGCCAGAAGGGCTATTACAAGGAGCATCCGGAACTGGGCGCGGACCTGCTGGGGCATGTCAACGAGACCGACATGGAAGACCTCCTCCGCACCGTGAAGAAGGAGTTCGCCGCCGACGGCATGACGGTGTCCAAGGTCTCCGTCAATGCTATCGGGGAATTGGAAACGGACGCGAGATATGAAGACGATTGAAGTGGAACCTAACCAGACGCTGTTTGATGTGGCCGTGCAGCACTACGGCACGCTGGATGCCTTGGCCGAGCTGCTGGAACTCAATCCGGCGCTGGAGAACGACCCGGCGGCCTTGATCGCCAACGGCATCAACACCTTGGACAATGAGGTGTTCCGCATGGACTTGGCACTCAAGCCCGGCTTGACGCTTCATGTGGACGATGAAAGCAAGCGGATGGATTCCAAGATTGCCGCGAAAATCGACAACCCCGTAACGACATACGAGACATGGCAAGAAGCATAACCGAGATTCAAGAAGCGATACGGGATAAGGTGTCAGCCTCCGTCCCTGTCAGGCTGTCTTCCAGCAAGACTTCAGAATGGTCGCTGTGGACTTATGTCGTGGCCGTGGCCATCCATGCCTTCGAGCTGGTTTTGGACTTGTTCCGCAAGGAGATGGAGACGCTGACCAGCGAGGCCACGCCCGGCACGCTGCGGTGGTATGCCGAGATGTGCCGACGCTTCCAGTACGGGGACGAACTGGTCTATAATCCCGACACGGGGATGCTGTCCTATCCCCAAACGGACGAGTCCAAGCGCATCATCGCTGCCGTGGCCGTTTCGGAGGCCGCTACTGAGGAAGGAACGATGGCCATCTTCGTCAAGGTGGCCAAACAGGAGGGCGGCAAGCTGGTCGAGCTGGACGAGGCGGAGAAGCGCGCCTTGGTCAATTACTTGGATGCCATACGCTTCGTGGGATGCCAGGTGGAGACCATAAGCAGCTATGCCGATGACATATTCTACGATTTGACGGTATATCATGATCCTTTGGTTCCCGAGGAGGCCGTACGTACTGCAGTGGAGGATGCCTTGCAAGACTTCAAGACCACCATCGATTTCGATGGCGTGCTTTACCGTCAACGCCTGCTAGATGCCGTCATGGAGGTGGACGGGGTTGTTACCTGCAAATTGGACGGCCTCCTGCGCCATAGTTACCAGACGGACGGATGGGTCATCGTTGAAACCCATTCCACGCTGGATGCCGGATATTTCGAGTTTGCCGAAGAGGAAGTGGAGGGAAAGAAGTGTGTGCTTAACGTGGTTTCGGTCAATGAACTGCTTAAAAATGCCTGATGATGAATCTGGATATAAGGAATCTGGTCTATGAATTGCTGCCGCCTCATAAGCGCAAGCCTGTCCGGCTGGCTTGGCTGACCTCCCTGCTTGCCCCTTTGACATCCTTATGGGACGAGTTTCACGCCTGGCGTGCCGACATGCGCGTACAAGCCCGTACAATGGGGCAGAGGGCCGTGCTGGAGGGTTATTTGAAACGAAAATATTCTTTGGGATTGGCTTTTCGGATAGAGACCTTCTCAGACTCCATGCTTTGGATCCCCCTTCTGGGAGAAAGCGATGAAATGATGCCTTCTTTTCCCCTGCTTGCGGAATCTTCCATGGGAATCCCATTTGTGGAACTTCCGCTCTCCGATGAGAACCTAGGGCGTTTCGATGGCGTTGACTTCATTGTTTACCTGCCATCCGGGGCGAACAAGACGGTTATAGCGGCTGAAATAGATAGGTACAAACCCGCATTGACAACATACAGGATAGAACAGCAATAAAACTATGAAGGAACACGTGCAGGAGACCGGCATACGCAAATGGGCCGGCGATGATTTGGTGGAATTGCAGAAAGAGCCCTTGTCCGCCTTGCAGGCCTTGGTCGAGCCTTACGCACCTTGCATCCTGCAAGGCTGCGAAATATCTTTGGTGTCCGGCAGCAATTACAAGCTGTCAGCCGGTTGGGCTGCCTTGAAAGGGAAAGACGCGAAAGGCAATGCCTGTGTCAAAATCGTGCATGTCCAGGAACTGGCATCCACTTCCGTGCCTGTCTATCTTTATCTGGGGTACGAAGAGGTGTCCCGCATTTATGCCAGCAACGAGAACAAGCCTGTTGCCTATGATTATTTCGCCAAGGCGACCACATCCATACCGGAGGAGGACTCTTATCTGGCCATTACGGCTTCCGGCGGACAGCGCCTGCCGGATACCTTGGGCATCTCGAAAAAGCTCGACCGCGAGGGCGGCGAGGCCAAGGATGTGAAGGTGACATTCAGACAGGATTCCTTGCGATCCCTGCCGTCCTCCGGCAGCAGGCTTGGCACGCTGATGGGTTCCATCCGCAAATGGCTCTACGACCTGAAAGCACTCGCCTTCAAGGACAAGGTGTCCTCATCCGATTTGGCGGATGACTTGACGGATACAATCGCTAACAAGGTTGACAAGAAAGAGGGTTATGCACTCTCCAAGAACGACTTCAGTGATACCATGAAGGAAAAGCTGGACGGTATCGAGAAAGGAGCTGAAGTCAACGTGCAATCCGATTGGAATGCACCCAGTACAAGCGATGCCTATATAAAAAACAAGCCATCCTCCATGAAACCATCAGGAACCGCAGGAGGATCGTTGTCCGGAACGTATCCGAATCCAACAATCAAATCATCGGTAAACCTCCCGGGAAACCCGACCACGACCACGCAATCGGCCGACAACAATTCCACCCGCATAGCTACCACGGCTTTCGTCCACGGGCTGGCGGACAAGAGGGTCTGGTTCACATCGCTAAACATCTCTATGTCCTCAAACAATCCGATGGGCGGCTTGTTCAGCGAGTCCGATTCAGCCGCTTTATATGAGATGGGGATCCGTAATGGGGATCTGCTTTTTTACAACATTGCTGGCGACATGGACGACTTCTGCATCGGAAGGGTGGTATCAGCCTCATCATCGAAGGTTGTGGTTTCTTACTTGAAGGGGAAAGCGACACTTTTTCATGCATCCAACAAGTTGTTCCCTTCTTATACGAATGCAGACAGCATTTCCGATGGGTTAATGTCCTCTACAGACAAGATTTCATTAGACAATCTGCTCAAGGTACATCCGATATACGCCAAGAGAATACAGGTGTCCGAGACCGGTTCGATTACAACCACATTCACGAAAGGCATCTCTGGAGTATCCATGACCTTGACCTACTCGTCAAGTCCAGAAGGTCTTGTCGTGCGAACAAGCGGGGATGCAATCGATGGTTATTCTTTCGTCATCCCTGTCGTCACAGGTGAATCGAATGGGGCTTGCTTCATCGATGGTAACGGAAGTAACGGAAATTTCAACATCAGGATGTCGCCAAAAGTCGCTGGCGGATCGTTGACAATCTTCTTGTTCGGAATCAAATAACAACAGATGGAAAAGATACGCATAGGAAACGATATAACGGTCTCGTGGAAGATAGAACGTTTTGGCCAAGATGTCAATGATTTTGACTTGGACAATATCAACCTGTTCTGGATTCTGCCTTCCGGAAACCGTTGGCGAATCGAATATTATACCAAGGAAGCATGCACTCTTCGTTTCTCGTTGTCTGCCAAGGAACAGGCTCTGTACGGTTTGGGCGTTTACGGTTTGCTGCTCGTGGGCAATGCCGGCAAGGAAGGCATGTGGACAGTGGATTGCTGCGAAGCATTCCGTCTGGTTTCGCATTCATGCCATACGGGTGGAAAAAGCGCCATCGGACTTGATTACATACGTTTGTCCAGCAATATAAACGTTCCTGCGAACGGGCTTTCGGCTTACGAAATCGCCTGCAAGCACGGCTTTGAGGGATCGGAAAAAGAGTGGCTGGAAAGCCTCAAAGGAGGAGAATGGCGGTGGTCTGAGTGGTGGCCGGATGAAGTGAAAAAAACAAATTCTAATGTTTAACCAATAAAATTCAAAGATTATGGATTTTCAATTCATGTATGTGAATGGAATGCCGGGGACGATGATTCCCGGAGCCATCTACTTTGACGATGCCACGCATGCAGTGTACATTGCCAAAAGCGGAAGCGAGAAAGTCGCCTTCTCTGGGATTATGGACGCTGTCTTTTCGGGCAACACGCTCACCTTGACAAAGGCTGACGGAAGCAAGGTGGCCGTCAATCTGACCTCTATCATCGGCAACGCCATCGCAGGAAAGATGGATATCGGGGAGGAAGGGGACTCCTCTGCCGAACAGACGTACTTCGGCTTGAAGGCGTTGGTGAACGAGATTGCCTCCAAAGTCTACAGGCCGATGGGGAGCAAGACAATCGCGGAAATCAAAGCCCTGACAGGTGTCAAAATTGGCGATGTCTACAACGTGACCGATACAGGCATGTTGAATGATATCCAAGTCAAGGCTGGCGACAATGTAGCGGCCTTGAAAACCGGAGCGGGTAACCAAACGGGCATGTGGGATAACCTCGCGGGTATCATCGACACAAGCAACCTGGTGCCTGTGACGCGCAAAGTGAACGGGAAGGTACTTGCATCCGATGTCACATTGACAGGCGAGGACATCACTGTAGGGGGCAACGGGAACCATGCAACCAAGACCGTGGAGGAAGCGATAGGCGCACTGGAAGAGCAGATTGTGGAAGCGGCCGGTGGCGGGGTGCAGTCGGTGGGAGGCCAGAACGGCGCCATCACTCTCGACACGAGCAATGCTAACAACGGGGAAGTGAAGTTTTCCATGGACGGCAAGAAAATCAAGGGGGCGGTGAACGGACTCAAGGATGCGGCCTTCCATGAAGCGGGCGACTTTGAGCCCGCAGGTGCGCTCACTCAAGCCAAGGAATACGTGGATGGAAAGTTTGCCTGGTCCGAATGGCCAGCCTAATTCTGCCTTGGATTTTGCCCGTCCGCGTGGAGACATGCGGACGGGAACTGATTTTTAATAAAACGAAACAACTATGCCTGAATCCAAGATGAATCTGGCTTTCAAGGCCGTTTCGGCCATTCCTGAGACATTGGAGGCCGGGACTTTGTACGTGTCTCCAAGCAAAACCATCCTGGCCATAAGCGAAAGTGCTTATTTCGATATCACCGGGCTTGCCAAAATGGTGAAGGCTGATGAGAACAATTTGGGAGGTGTCAGGACTGGATTTACGAAAGACGGCCCAAAATATCCTGTAAAGCTTGATGAAAGCGGGCGGGCCTATGTCGAGATGGAAGGCCAGTCCGCCTCCGAGGATGTCATCATCGACATCTCTTTGATACAGGAGACAACCGGCACCGTGGAGGAAGAGCCGGAACTGGTGACCTCGTTAAAAAAATATGCCACGGCTGCCAATTCCGGGGCATCGGTGATGCCGAAACTCTTTGTACGTGAAACAAAGAAGGTGAGCGGGGGGACGGTGTCATTCATCTACCCTGCTTCCTTTAATGGCAACGTGGTGGAAGTGGAAGGTCAAACCATCATCTACCCCGGCATGCTAAGTTATACCAAGATGAATCCGGAGTCTGGAAATTTCAACGTGGCAACGACATTCGCGACTATCATTTATGCGGCTAATACTTTTGTCGTCACGGGCATCAAGACCATAGCCATGAGCGAATCCGGCTCGGCCTCCAAGGTGCTGGCAGAGAACGGCACTTGGGTTAGCCTTCCGTCCATCAGGGTGGATTCCGAAATCAGCGACACTTCCTCGAACCCGGTACAGAACAAGGTCATAACTGCGGCATTGGGCGACAAGCAAGGCAAGTTCTGCCATGGTGGCACATTGCAGGTGTCGTCCATTAATGGCAATACGGCCCTATCCGTTGGAAGCGTGGACGCGAAAGCCGACTATGTGGAGGTGCAGTATACAGGTTCATCGAATGCCACGTTCGACTTTAACAGCAAGTTCAGCGCGAATTGGTTCAAGGACAGACAGGACAAGCCCCAACGCATGATGTTCAAGAACAATTCTTCCACTGCTACAGTTACAATTACAACAAAGTCGAATGGGAATTTCGCCTATGGCTTTTCTGAAATCATACTTGGCAGTAACTCTAGCGTAGAATTTCATGTTTATCGGACGATTGTGTCAGTTAGTTATGGAAATAATTCTTATGGTCGTAGTAATGATCATGATGCCATTATTAAGACGGCTTCAGTCATGGAGTTGTCTACTAGTTATTTAGATAGTGGCACATTGCCCTCTGACATACAGAATAGAATGAAAGAAGCAGCTGTCCCTCTCATCATGTATCATCCTACATACCATCTTAGATATGCCGCTTCTTATCTGTGGAACGGAGAAATATTTTGCATCTCACTTGTTGATTCACAAAAAGAGAATACACGTATAATTAATGCAGTATATGATTCTACTGGCAAGTGGCAGTCCAAAACAATGGTCCCTTTGGGAGTGGTTTCGGGTGGCACTGGCTCAAAATTTCTTAACGACAAGGGACAGTACGTGTCAATTCCAGAAGAGGTGCGCGGAACAGCGTTGTTTTTTCATGACGGTATAGGGCAAAGTACAGTGGACAAGGGTCTTGCAGTCAAAAGAACAGCCCTGAAACCCAATGGCATCACACCGATTGCAGGCAAGGATGTCCTTGTTGATATACAGACAGGAATTATCGCCCTTATTACTTCGACAGACTTGACAAACGTGTATTGCTCTTACGACAATGGGACGATGCTAAATATTAATGCATAACCGTTTTGTCTCGTCCATTAGTGGACGTTTCGTTTTGGAGTTGCGGACATTTCGTTTTGGCGATTATATATTCAACGTTTCTGCTTCGTTACACGATCCGGCAAAAAATCCAATACCTCACCTATCCGAAACATAATCGGCTTGATAGGTCCGGGAGTGATTTGCACCAAGCCTATGCCCGCACTATCGTCTGGGCGGCTTTTTCCACGGTCAGAGTCCCGGCCACGTACTCGTCAAACTCGTAGGTGTCGGCATCGCCACCGAAAACCGTGATGGCATATTCCCCGGTATCGGGATTCTCCCCGGCCTCGCAACGGAGACCGGCTGAGGCACCAGAACAGTAGAATCTTCCCCGCTTACGAAGCCATCGTAGCTGAAGGCGAATGCCGGCAACTCATCCCCGTAGGTCATCGTGTACGACCCGGCTGTCACTTCCAAAGGCGCTTTGGTTATCATGTACGAAAGACAGGGTTCCGGCAAAGCCGCCTTGCTTACGTTTCTATTGTTTTCATCCCCCGCTTGCCAAACCAGAAATACAGTTCCTTGTACTGATGGGAAACCGCTCCAACTTCCATCGAATCTTGAATTACTTCTATATAAAACGGTGAGGTATTTCCATTTATGGAGACAGGAGGCATGCTGCCATCGCAAACATGCAAGATGTCCTCCAGGAAAATCTCCTTAAGACTGTCTGCCCCCCAAAAAACGCATCCCAGCCAATGCTCGTGAGACCCGCCGGCATTTCAATCGTAGTCAAGTCGCTGCAGCCAAGAAACGCATAACCGCCAACAGTCGTGAGACCCGCCGGCATTTCGATTGAAGTCAGATTGTAGCAGATCTGTAACGCTCCATCGCCAATCCTTGTAACCCTGCATATTTCACCGCCATATTAAACCGAAGCAGGTATGGCGATGTCGCCCTCATAGGTTCCCCCCTTTTCTGGCGATACCACTTCTACGGTAATATCACCCTCTGCACCTATGACAGAATAATAAATTCCATCCACTTCAAAAGCCCGCGCCTGCGCACGATTACAGAAGGAGAGCAGGCAAATAATAAAAATTCCAAGATAAAGTTTCTTCTTCATAGCATAGGCGAATTATTGAAAATGAATATACTGTTTGGTTTCACCATGCTTTTCCCGCTTTCTCGGCAAGATTCCTGCCCCATTGATGCTGCGAAAGCAGCACAAAATGCGAGATGCGCAAAATATTTTACCACAAATAGTTATATCATCCGCCCATCCCTATTTCAAAAAAACGGTCGAACAACCGAATCTATAAAATGACAGAAAATAAAACGGCGATGTGTCATAATGAGCAATCTGCTTCGTTGCTTTGGTGCTACCGAAAACAGGCTGCACCTCGGCCAAAAGCAGTGCAAGTCGAAGGCAGAGACAAAACTCGTTTTGGCTATGCTGAGACGTAGCCTGCGTTCGCTGGAAAGCAAACTCAAACCGTGCCGGTTTGGTTCGGCTCTCGGTTTGCACTGTTTTTCGAGTCTCGAACTCAGTCACGAACCGCAGAGCAAGCCGAACGCAGAGGGCAAGTTTTTACTTGCCGTCTGCTGAGGCGAAGCCTGCGCTCGCTGCGAAGCAGCAACAGTACGCTCCTTCGTTCTCGCTCTCAGTGCCTTGCATCTTACTCACTCTGACACACCGCCTGAGATTTATTTCAAATCCCTATTTTGATACACCCTCATTTCAAAAAACATCAAAACCAGCCTGCAACTATTTCTTTCCCTCAACCCGCAGCAAAGGCTTCAATATCCACAGCAAAACCGACAGCGCGAGCTTTACATGAACAAGCTCACAATGCCATAGACCCCGGCGGCCAAAAGCGCGCTGACCGGGATGGTCAGGATCCAAGCTGTCATCAGGCTCTTGGTCACGCCCCAGCGGACCGCCGAAAGACGCTTGGTTGCCCCTACCCCGATAATCGCCCCGGTAATCGTATGCGTGGTGCTCACGGGAATCTTCAGGTATTCGGTAAGGTACAAGGTCAGCGCGCCCGCCGTCTCGGCCACCACCCCTTCCAAAGGCGTCACCTTGGTAATGCGCGTGCCCATCGTCTTGACAATCTTCCAGCCGCCCGACATCGTTCCCACCGCAATGGCCGTGAAGCAGCACAAAGGAACCCAGTCCGGCAAATCGTTGATGCTCCGGATGCCCCATTCGGGATGGTTCGAGGCAATCAAGGCCGCTGCGATAATCCCCATCACCTTCTGCGAGTCGTTGAGGCCGTGGCCGATGCTGAACAAGGCCGATGAAACCAACTGCAAGTGCTTGAACCACTTCTCCGCCCGGTGCGGGTTCGCCCTACGGCAAAGATAAAGCACCAAAAGCGTGATGCCGAAAGCCACCACCATGCCGATGACGGGTGCCAAAAAGATAAAAGCCGCAATCTTGAGAATGACCGGAGCCTGGATCGAACCCCAGCCTGCCGCCGCGACCGCCGCCCCGGCAAAGCCCCCGATCAAGGTATGCGATGACGAAGACGGAATGCCTTTCCACCATGTGAAAAGATTCCAGATAATGGCCGCAATGACCCCCGAAAGAATGATAGGCAATGTAATAAACTGGGAATAAACCGTCTTGGATACCGTATTGGCGATGCCGAACTCCCCGATGACATGCTTGGCGATGAAAAAGGCCACGAAGTTGAAAAAAGCCGCCCAAAGCACCGCCTGGAACGGCGTCAGAACCTTGGTAGAGACAATGGTGGCTATGGAATTGGCCGCATCGTGGAATCCATTGATAAAATCGAATACCAAACAGAGAAAGATAATGGAAATCAGTAAGGATAGCGAGTCCATGGCGTTTCTTTTATGCGTATTTCACAATCAAGTTCGCTAAAAGCTTGCCCACATGGTCTACGGCATCCGTCGTCTCTTCCAATGTCTCCATGATATCCTTGATCTTGATAATCTCGATGGCATCCTTTTCCTCTTCAAACAGCTGCTTGATGAAAAGCGCATAGACAATATCCGCTTGGGTTTCTATATCGTGCAGCTCCACGCAGCATTCGCGCAAGGTCTTGGGCTTATCCCGGAAACGATCCAGCTCATGGACCGCCCTGTTCAGGCAGTTGGCCCCCTGTCGGATCAAGTCGCCAATCGTGCGGCCGCTGTTGGAAATAGGACGGGGATTATAGAGGGAAATACGTTCGGCGCAGCTGTTGATGCCATCGATCACATCGTCCAAGGAGGATGCCAGATCGTGGATGTCTTCCCGGTCGAAGGGCGTGATGAAAGTGGAGCTCAACTCATCCAGGATTTTCTGGCTCAATTTATCGCCTTCATGTTCCAAATCCTTGATTTTGCGGTAGGTTTCTTCCCTTTCCTCCGGCGTAGACTTAGGCAGGCTCGATACCAAGGTGTCCGCCGCTTTGACCAAGGTTTCAGACAATTGATCCAACAAGGGATAAAATTTGGACTCTTTGGGAGCCAGACGACTAAAAAACGTGTTTTTCATCCGAAAAGACTTTAAATAGGTACTCTGTCCGCTTTGAGCGGCTCCACCGAAAGCACAGAAAAGGCTATTGGCTGGAACCTATTCGCCCAAAACTGCGCAAAGGTAACAATATCCCGAAAATATCGTAACATTCCGGAGTCAAAAACGAAACAAAAACGCAAAGAAAAGGCAATAAAAAAATCCCTGCCATGCTCTCGCGCACAGCAGGGACTCTATTCACAGCAAAGCCTTACACCATCTGCAATACTTTGGCGTGTCAGAACCTTATCACACGCCAAAAATCGGGATGGCAGAAAGGGCAAAATGCCCTGCACAATAATCTAAAATTTTGGCGTGTCAGAACCTTATCACACGCCAAAAATCGGAATGGCAGAAAGGGCAAAATGCAAGGCCGTCAAGGGTGAAGGCGAGGGAGCGTACTTATGTACGTGACCGAGCCTGAATCCCAAAGACAACGCCGCAGTTTGCCCTTTATCACATCCCGATGTTATTCGGCTTTGTGCTCCAACTTAATCAAAGTCCTCCCCAACTCAATCGCCTTTTCATTTTCAGGAATCAAATTGTGGTGACGCGGAGGCAAAGATTTCTCCAGCCCTTTGTGGATGAACTCAGGTTGAACCAAAGGCTTGATTTTCAAGAATCCGCCCAATACAATCATGTTGAACACCTTGTTCATGCCCATCTTGTTGGCAGCATCGTTGGCTTCGATCGTATAGATATTGATATCCTTACGGGTCGGCTTGTGGGTGATGCCGTTCGGGTCGTAAATCAAAGTGCCGCCGGGCTGAACACGGCTTTCGAACTTGTCCAAAGACTGCTGGTTGAGGACGATGGCGGTATCGTACTTGGTGATGACCGGCGAAGAGATACGCTCGTCGCTGATGATGACCGTCACGTTGGCAGTACCCCCGCGCATTTCAGGACCGTAGGAAGGCATCCAGCTCACTTCCTTGTTTTCCATAACACCGGAATAGGCCAGAATCTTGCCCATCGACAAAACCCCTTGTCCACCGAAACCGGCAATAATGATTTCTTCTGTCATTGTTTTAAATTTTTTTAATGATTAACAGCCTCTCCCCTCCTCTGTACCGAATCCGGAATCCGATACACATTCGGCCCAAGGTTCCGACCCTACTTCGAAAGGTCCCCCTTGAAAGAGGCTCAAATTGCGACAAGCATAACAGGCAACCTACTTGCTCGTCCATGAACTTAACCGAATCGAAACCGGGTCTCATTCCATAAAATGCATAATCATTCTGAATGAAACAACCCGAAATCACCTCCGGAAGCCCTGACATGCCGATGAAAAGGCGAATTGCTTACCTCCCCGGCGGCGTGTCAGAACGGGTAAGATGCAAGGCCGCCGAGGGTGAGGACGCGGGAGCGTACTAAGGTACGTGACCGCGTCCGAAAGACAGTGCAAGCCGAACACAGAGCCAAACGAAGTTTGAGCTATGTTGAGGTGCAGCCAGTCTTCGGCGAAGCCAGATTGCCCGTTATCACGCGCCGCTCTATCTAACCATTTTGCCGTCGACCTTGATATCCCCCGGCACGAAGTATTCCAATACGTGTTCGGCCATCCACTTGTTGGCATCCACGGGGTTCATCTTCCAACCCGAGTTGCAGGAGGAGCATACTTCGATGAAGCAGGTTCCCTTGTGCGCCATCGAGTCTTCGATGCCCTTCTTGATAGCCCTCTTGAGCTTCTGCACAGCAGCCGGCGTGTGAACCGTATGACGGGAAACACTCCATACCCCGTTCAGAGGAGCAATCATTTCGGTGATGCGCAACGGCCAGCCCACCTTGTTGACGTCACGCCCGTAAGGAGAAGTAGCCGTCTTCATGCCTTCCAAAGTGGTAGGCGCCATCTGGCCACCGGTCATCCCGTAAATGGCGTTGTTGACGAAAATCATCAAGATAGGTTCGCCACGGTTGCAGCAGTGAATGGTTTCGGCCGTACCGATAGCCGCCAAGTCGCCGTCCCCCTGGTAGGTGAACACGAACTTTTCGGGCATCAGACGCTTGATAGCCGTAGCCAGCGCAGGCGCACGCCCGTGAGCGGCTTCCTGCATATCCACGTTCATATAATCGTAGGCCAATACGGAGCAACCCACAGGAGCCACGCCGATGGTCTTGTCCTGAAGACCCATTTCATCTACCACTTCCATCAACGCACGGTGGATAGTTCCGTGACCGCAACCGGGGCAGTAGTGCATCACCTTGTCGGTGAGCAGAGAAGTCTTCTTGTAAACTAAATTTTCAGGTTTGCAAATCTCATTCAGTGTCATCGAAACTTCCTCCTATAATAATTTGGTTTCTACAGCGTGGACTACTTCTTCGGGAGCCGGGACGATACCGCCGCAACGGCCGAAGAATTCCACTTTCACCTTGCCTTCCACGGCAAGCCTTACGTCTTCCACCATCTGGCCGAGGCTCATTTCCACCGACATGAAACCCTTTACGTGAGGCACCAAAGCCTGGATTTCCTTGGTCGGGAAAGGCCACAGGGTGATAGGACGCAACAGACCCACCTTGATGCCTTTGGCACGCAGCAAGTCCACCGCTTTCTGGCAGATACGGGCCGAAGAACCGTAAGCGACCAGAACATATTCGGCGTCTTCACACTTGATCTGTTCGCAACGTACTTCGTTGGCTTCGATTTCACGGTATTTTTCTTCCAGATGCAGCACATGGCGTTCCTGGCTGTCAGCCTGCAAATCCAAAGAAGTCACGATGTTGTGCTCGCGGTCGATGCTCTTGCCCACCGTGGCCCAAGGCGTGTTCTTGCGGATTTCCTCTTCGGTGAAGCGGGGACGTTGCGGAGGCATGATCACCTTTTCCATCGTCTGCCCGATAACCCCGTCGGCCAGCATCAATACCGGGTTGCGGTATTTGAAAGCCAAGTCGAAGCCAAGGCCTACGAAGTCGGCCATTTCCTGAACCGACGAAGGCGCCAGCACGATAAGACGGTAGTCGCCGTGACCGCCGCCCTTGGTAGCCTGGAAGTAGTCGCTCTGCGAAGGCTGGATCGTACCCAGACCCGGACCGCCACGTACCACGTTCAACACCAAGCAGGGCAGTTCGGCCCCTGCAATATAGGAAATACCTTCCTGCATCAAGCTGTATCCTGGGCTGGAGGTAGAGGTCATGACACGTTTGCCGCAAGCAGCGCCGGCATAGACCATATTGATTGACGAAACTTCACTTTCGGCCTGGAGAACTACCATCCCGGTACGGTTTTCCGGCTGTTCCTTCATGAGGTATTCCATCACCTCCGATTGGGGCGTGATGGGATAACCGAAATAGCCGTCACACCCTGCGCGGATGGCTGCTTCGGCGAAAGCCTCGTTTCCTTTCATTAACCGCAAGTCTTCCATGTTGTTACTTTTTTTAGGTTTGATTCTTGAATTACTATCCGTCTTGACCGATTCCCAAGCCGAACGCAAAGCGCATCCGCCCCGCAAGGCCCGGAACGGCAGCCCCTGCGAAAAATTGCAAGGCCACCTGCCAATGCCAAGACTATTCCACTTTCGCCCTGTACACGGTGATTACACCATCGGGGCAGATATGGCCGCACGAAGCACAACCCACGCAGGTTTCCTCGTTGACCAAAATCGCGAAGTGATAACCTTTGCCGTTCACTTCCTTCGACATTCCGATTGACTTGGTAGGACAGATCGATGCGCAGATTCCGCAACCTTTGCATTTTTCCCTGTCAACTACGATAGCACCTTGAAACTTTGCCATATTATTTAATTTTACAGGTTTCTAATTCAACATCACAGGCATCACCAACATCAGCAAGTCCTCCCCTTCGGCATTCTCGCTGACCGGAAGGATGATACCGGCCCGGCTGGGCGAGGACATTTCCAAACAGATATCGTTGGTCTCCACATTATTGAGCATTTCCAAAAAGTAACGAGCGTTGAAGCCAATTTCCATCGGCTCGCCTTCGTACTGGCAAGCCAGACGTTCCTTGGCCGCGCTCGAACTGTCGATATCCTCGGCCAGCACCACCATCTCGGTTGCCCCGCTCAGGCTCAGCCGGATCTGCGGCATCGCCTTGCTGGAGAAAATGCAAGCGCGGCGGATACAGCCCAGGAAAGGCGCACGGTCTATCGTCAGCCTGTTGGGATTATCCTTGGGAATAACCGCTTCATAATTAGGATAACGGCCATCGATCAGACGGCAGCTCACATGCACGTTGTCGAACGAGAAGAACACATTCTTTTCGTTGGCATCCATGTTCACTTCCACCGGATCCTTGCGCAAGGAAAGCATGTTCTTGAGCAGCATCAAGGCTTTCTTGGGCACCACGAACGAGCGCTCCTTGACCGGAAGCACGTCCGAACGGCGGTAACGGACCAGCTTATGGGCATCGGTAGCCACAAAAGTGACCCCATCCGGCTTCATTTCAAAAAATACCCCGCACATGGCCGGACGCAACTGGTCGTTGCCCGTGGCGAAAATCGTCTTGCTGATAGCTCGGGTCAGAATATCGGACTGTATCTTCAAGCTCACGTCCCCGCTGTCCATCTGCGGAATCTCGGGATAAGTCTCGGCCGGTTCGCCCACCAACTTGAACTGGCCGGTACCCGCAGAGAAATCAATAGCGGACGAAGCCAAATCGATATCGAACACCAAAGGCAGATCGGCGATGGTCTTGACCGTATCCATCAATTGCCGGGCGGGAACGGCAATAGCCCCTTCGCCGGTCGTCTCCTCCAAAGGTATGTCCACCACGGCCACCGATTCGGAATCGGAAGCCACCAATGTAAGCTTGTTGTTCTCTAACTTGAAAAGGCATTTTTCCAGAATGGGCAAAGCCTTGTTTTCCGTCAAAAGACTGCTGATGCTTTGGAGGTTTTCCAGAAGCAATTGGCTATTGATGATAAATCTCATATCTATGTCCTTTTTTTTCAGCCAAAGTTTCCTTAAAGGAAACAACAAAACGCTGAATCTCAGCGCATCAACCGCACAGAGACCCAGATTCCATTCGACCCTAACGAGCGTACAAATATACTCAGAAGCTGAGTGCAATGCAAGCTTGCTTGCGATTGCCGAGGCGCTACAGCATAAATGCCGAAGGCAAATGTACGAAGAAGCCGAGAGCCATGCAAACGCACCTGTTCGATTTTCATGGCCGAGGCTTTACAAACCAAGATGCCCGCTTCGCCATCTTATCCAAAAAGACATAGGGCATTTGCACGGTATCCTCTTGCGAGCCCCTGCAAACCACCACCGCCTTGAAAATATCAGGCCTCCACGCATCGGCCGGGGACAATGCAGCAGAATCCACCCGCGTCGGCACACCGGCTTGAGCCCGCGCATCAACGCCCCTCCCATCAAAAAAAAGCTCCGAAACGGCGGGCACCAACTTCTCGAAAACAGACAAGCGCACAGGCTCTCCCTGCAACGGTTCAATTGTCAACGAATAAAGCCTTTTCCCCATCTTGGCATCGGCCAAAGGATCAAAAAAAATCTGGGTGAAAGCCGAGAGATAGTTCTCCGCCTCGGCATCAGGACACGGGAAAGCACCCGATTCCACGTAGAGACGGTACCGGGAAGAAAAGGAATCCGGCCGGTTCGCGGCAGACCCATCGGAAGACCGTTCCGCATCAACCGGGTCAAGCAGCACAAGCTTGTAGGAAAGCGTATCCCCTGACGGGAAAAAAGCCCCCTCTTCCATGGCATGCGATTGTCCCTGGCCATCAGCGGCAAACGTATCGTACCTGACTTCCACCGAACGGATTTCCGTATAGGCGAAATCCATCAAGAGACGGTTCCGCCATGCCTCCGGGGCATCGGAAAAAAAATCCATCCACGCGGAAGGCTTCCAGACACTCCTCATCGCATAACTTCGGCCCCCTATCCGTATCAGGAACAAATCCCCTTGACGGGCGAAAGCAAAGTCGAGCAATGTTCGAATGCCCGATTTCAGCTGCAAGCGTCCTCCCTGCCTGTCGATGAAATCTTCCCAATTACGGGATTCCTGCCTGTCCGGGACCCGGGCGATCTCCCAGAAATTGAACACATACAAGAAATCGAGAATCCGGGAAGGGTCGGCCGGGGAAACCTCACCCTTGACCCGTAACAGCCATGTCCCGTCAGACTTTCTATCGAAACGGAAAACCGTCCCGTCAGGACGTTCCAATAAAATCTTGTCCGCCTTCGCAATCTGCCCGGGGGCCAGGACCGGATCCCGCACGCTTCCATCCCAACGACGATAGACCGCCATAGCCAAAAAGGACACAGCCACCAGGACGATGCCCCATACCCCAAGCTTTTTCAGTGTTTTTGAAGCAAACATAAGGCAATACTATGAATTTGACGCACGACAACCGGCATACCGGCGCCTGCGTCCCCATGTGAACAACACACCAGACAAAAGCACGCATCCCAAAGGCAAGACAAAATCGAGCACGGTATAGAACCGGCGTTCCTTCTCTATCTTGGCCTTATCCATCAACCTCATCGGCAATGTCTTGGCCTTGAATTCCGTCCATTGCGGATGCCCGGTGAGCAGATGCACCGCATCCAGCAGGAAGTCTCCATTGCCGTATACCTGCCCGGTATAGCGGTCGAACCCCAAGGGAAAAGGAACACGGCGGTCGGCACTCCAGTCGTTCCTGGCCATGTCGCCATCGCCCACCACCATCATGGCCGTGGGGACACTTTCCTTGCGGAACGCAAAACCTCCGGCATTCTCCAAAACCGGTCTCCGCAGCGGAAAGGCGGTAGGGAAAGAGCCTTCGAGCCAAAGAGCCACAGTTTGGGGGCCTTGGTTGAAACGTTCCAAATCGATATGTTCCCGCATCAAGTCAGCGCTCATGGCATGAGGCAGGCTCACCCGGAACGAATAAGGCGAAGTCTGCAGAAGGACGACTTTGCGGACACTGTTCTCTATCGTGTCGAGACCGGCGGCCACCTGCAGCCGCAGCGTGGCCGTGCCGTCTGCCAGCGACCGGAGG
>JADIMZ010000129.1 GCA_017694335.1 Candidatus Pullibacteroides excrementavium | reverse complement strand
GATTGTCAATACCTTGCTCAACTACGGCATTGCCATCGACAAGATTTCGGCCACGATTGGCCCGACCGTCACCTTGTACGAAATCGTGCCCGCGCCCGGAGTCCGTATCAGCAAAATCAAGAATCTGGAGGACGATATCGCGCTGAGCCTCTCGGCTTTGGGCATCCGTATCATCGCGCCGATCCCTGGCAAGGGAACTATCGGCATCGAAGTCCCGAACCGGCAGAAACAGATTGTGCCGATGCGTGATATGCTCACCAGCGACAAGTTCCTGCATAGCGGCTTCGCCCTGCCGGTCGCCTTGGGCAAGACCATCTCGAACGAGGTGTTCGTGGCCGACTTAGCCAAAATGCCCCACCTGTTGGTAGCCGGAGCCACCGGGCAAGGGAAATCGGTCGGCCTGAATGCGATTATCGCTTCCCTGCTCTACTCCAAGCATCCGGCCGAGCTCAAATTTGTCATGGTGGATCCCAAAAAGGTGGAACTGAGCCTTTTCAATAAAATCGAACGCCAATATTTGGCCAAGCTGCCCGATAGCGAGGAAGCCGTCATCACCGATACCCGCAAGGTGGTCCGCACGCTCAATTCGCTCTGCATCGAGATGGACAGCCGTTACGACCTGCTCAAAGAGGCCGGAGCCAAGAACATCAAGGAATACAACAAGAAATTCATTTCGCGGCGTTTGAACCCGGAAGAAGGCCACCGGTTCTTGCCCTATATCGTCCTGATTATCGATGAGTTTGCCGATTTGATCATGACAGCGGGCAAGGAAGTGGAACTCCCCATAGCCCGTCTGGCGCAGCTGGCACGAGCCATCGGCATCCACTTGGTCATCGCTACCCAACGGCCTTCGGTCAATATCATCACCGGCCTTATCAAAGCCAACTTCCCGGCCCGTATCGCCTTCAAAGTCAGCCAGAAAATCGACTCTCGGACGATTCTGGACGCAGGCGGTGCCGACCAGCTGATCGGACGGGGAGACATGCTCATCTCGATGGGCGAAGGGCTGAAACGTCTGCAATGCGCCTTTATCGACACACCGGAAATCGAAAGAATCACGGAATTCATCGGTTCGCAACGGGGCTACCCTACCGCCTATCTGCTGCCCGAATGCCCGGACGAGAACGGAGAAGGTGGCAAAGCGGTCGATATGGAAGGAGACGAATGGGATTCCTTGTTCAAGGAAGCGGCCGAAATGGTGGTCAGCAGCCAGCAGGGTTCCACGTCGATGCTGCAGCGGAAGTTCAAATTGGGCTACAACCGTGCCGGGCGCATCATGGATCAATTGGAGGCTGCCGGCATCGTCGGGGCTTTCGACGGCAAGAAGACAAGGGAAGTCCGCATCAAGGACCCGGCGGCATTGGAAGTGGTTTTCAAGACCTTGAACCTATAGGGCGGCGGAAAATGCAGGCATCGCCTCGGCAACCGGATTGAAGCTGTAAACTGAAACGAAAGATAAGATGAAACGCATGCTCTGGATCCTGCTGGCAGGATTACTTTCTTTGAACGCCATAGAGGCGCAGGAAGCTCCTTTGAATTCGGTCAAGACCGAAAGAGGTGCCAACGACCCGATGGCGCACCAGTATCTGAGCAAGACCCGCAAATGGATGAACGCTTCCAAAGCGCTGGAAGCCTATTTCATGGTCTGCATGGGGCAGGACGAACGCTCCGCTTTCCTGAACTGCCAACCGGGTTCCATCCTGCTTTCGGGCGAGAAATACCGCCTGCTGATGGGCGGAGAGGAATACTATTGCGATGCCAAGAATATCTGGACTTATTCCCAATCCACGCAAGAAGCTTCTGTCTATCCGTACGATAAGTCGCAAGCCAATCTAAACCCGTTCCTGCTGATACGCAACTACGAGAAGTATTACCGGGCCAAATACATACGCCAGGAAAGCATCGAGGGCTCGATGCGGAACATCATCGACTTGATTCCACTGGAGGCTTCCGAATTCCTCAAAATCCGGATTTTCCTGAACGAAAGCGATAACCGGATTTTCCGAATCAGCATGTACTTGCCGCAAAGCCAGCTCTATATCTATTCCGTGACCAAGTACATAGACGAACCGCAAATCAACGAGAACACCTTTGTCTTCGACCAGAGCAAGCATCCGGACGTGATGCTGATTGACATGAGGTAAAAAGGGAAAAACGATTTCTGGCGAGCAGATACGAGGCGTCGAGACTTCGACACAACCTGCCCTCACGTCAAAGGCGTTTATATCGAGCAGATGCAAGATTAGCTAGACAGAAAAAAAACGATTTTTGGCGAGCAGATACGAGGCGTCGAGCTGCCGCGCGGCGCGGGAGCGTACTGAAGTACGTGACCAAGCCGCGCAAGGCTCGCAACGAAGTAGATGCCGTCAGAAATCGTTTTTTATAGATGGAGGTCGTGCCCCATCTTCTCCTGCTTCGTCCTCAAATACGCCTCATCATACTGGTTCGGCGCTTCGATGATCGGCACGGTCTCGACAATCTCGATACCGTAGCTCTGCAAACCGACCCGCTTGGCCGGATTGTTGGTAATCAGACGAATCTTATGCGCGCCCAACTGACGCAGAATCTGGGCGCCAATCCCGTAATCGCGTTCATCGGGCTTGAAACCCAAGAGGACGTTGGCTTCCACCGTATCCTTGCCCTCATCCTGCAATTTGTAAGCCCGCAGCTTGTTCAACAGGCCAATGCCACGACCTTCCTGATTCATATAAAGCACGATACCCTTACCGGCCTTTTCCACCATCGCCATCGCGTCGTGAAGCTGTTCCCCGCAATCGCAACGGCAGGAGGAAAGCACATCGCCGGTCAGGCAGCAAGAATGCACGCGGACCAGAATCGGCTCGTCTTCGTTCCAGCTCCCCTTGACCAAGGCCAGATGCAAGGTTCCACTATTGTTTTCGGTAAAGGCATGCAACTGGAAGTTCCCGTAATGCGTAGGCAGCTTGACCACCACTTCTTCCTTGACCAAGCTCTCGGTACGGATCCGGTAGGCAATCAGGTCGGCAATCGAAATGAGCTTGATGCCGAACTCGTCCGCAAACTGGCGCAATTCCGGCAAACGAGCCATCGTGCCATCGTCGCTCATCACCTCCATCAAGGCCGCCGCCGGATAAAGCCCGGCCATGCGAGCCAAGTCCACGCAAGCTTCGGTATGCCCGGCGCGGCGCAACACGCCCAAATCCTGCGCGTACAAAGGATTGATATGCCCCGGACGGCCAAAGTCGCTGGCCTTGGCGTTCGGGTCGGCCAAAGCCCGGATGGTAGCCGCACGATCGGCGGCGGATACCCCGGTAGTACAGCCTTCCAGTTTGTCAATCGTCACGGTGAACGGGGTTCCCAGCATCGAGGTGTTGTGTTCCACCTGATGCGGCAGTTCAAGTTCCTGGCAGCGGGAAATGGTAATAGGCGCGCAAAGCACCCCCCTGGCATGCTTCAACATGAAGTTGATTTTCTCCGGGGTCACTTTTTCGGCAGCAATCACCAAATCGCCTTCGTTCTCGCGGTCTTCGTCATCCACCACGATAAGGAATTTGCCTTCCTTGAAATCCTGGATGGCTTCTTCCACGCTGTCTAATTTTATCTTCATTTTCTCAAGTTTTTGCCATTGAAATCCGGCAGGCTTTCCTATACCCGCCATGAAACCCAAAACGATGCCGAAGTTCCTTCCCTCCCGGCATCGCCTGAAAGGTTCCGGACCGCTCCTCCGGAACAGGGGTGCAAATGTAATATTTTTTGCTTTTTTTTCCCTACCTTTGCGTGCCGCGAAGGTGGGCTGCGCCTCAGCATAGCTCAAGCAAGGAAACGGGCGGAAGGTCGAATCCAGTTCACCGGAAAGCCTTCCGCACAGAAGAAAGAAAAAAAGGCAACAAATAATAACCAAGGTTCGTCCGCTGCGGATCGGACCGGTCGGCATCGCCCAAGGCAAAACCGATAAAAAACATACCGGAATGTAGTCTAACCATCAAATCCAAAGGGAAAAGTCATGATTGAAACCATCGAGTTCGGTGCCTTGAAATGGCATCACATACAGAATCCCAGCGAGGAAGATTTAGAGTTTCTGGAAGACAACTTCCATTTCCACCCTTTGGATATAGAAGACTGCCGAAGTACGAACCAGCGTCCCAAAATCGATATCTACGACGACTACAACTTCCTGATCCTGCATTTCCCCGGCTTCGACAAGCAAGGAAAGACCCTCAAAGTACGCGAAGCCAAGATTTTCTGGGGCGAAGACTATATCATTACCATCACCCAGTCCCAGTGGATGCTCAAGAGTTTCTTCGACCAGACTGAGAAACGCCCTGAGAACGTGGACGATTTTGTCAAATCCAGCTCGGACGCGCTCTTGTACACGATTCTGAACCGCCTGATGGTGGATTCCTACTCCCTCCTGCTCCGAGTCGGGGCCACGATAGAGACCATCAACCGGGAACTGTTCAACAAACGTGCCGACATCACCATCGAACGCATCTCGATCACGAGAAGGAACATCATCCTCCTCAATACGATTTTCAAACCCCAGCTCCGGCTCTTCCACAAATTCGAATCGGGCGACATCCGGGGCTTTTCCAAGGACGGGGACTTCATGGAAGACTACTGGGGCAATATCCTGGACTACTACCAGAAGATGTGGGACATGGTGGAAGACAACGGGGAATTGATCGAGGGCCTGTCGAAAACCTTCGATTCGATGCAGACCAACCGCATCAACGAGGTGATGAAAATCATGACCTTCATCTCCACCCTCTTCCTGCCTCTGACTTTTATCACCGGGGTCTATGGGATGAACGTAGGCCTGCCCTTGCAGGACAATCCTTGGGTTTTCTGGATCATCCTGGCCGTCATGATCGCCTTTATCATCGGCTTCATCTTCTATGCCAAACGGAAACGCTGGATGTAATTCCTGACTGAACCTACCCGAGACTCGTAGTAATATTTGATTGCTGGCCTGCTACCAGGACGCTGGATGTAATTCCGGACTGAAACCTACCGCACCGAGGGCAGTTTCTCTTTCAGCCTGAGGCAGGAGCAGACCGCGCCGCAAAAGGCAATGCCTCCGGCCAGCAGCATCGCGTCATGAGGTGCCGAATCCCCGAAAAGATGGAACATCAAGGCGACCAAAGCCGCACCGGTGGTCTGCCCGGTCAACCGAGCCGTCGCCAACATCCCGCTGGCGCTCCCGGCCCGCTGCGGAGGTGCCGAACTGAGCAGCAAATGATTGTTGGGCGACTGGAACATCCCGAACCCGGCCCCGCACATCATAAGCCGCAGCACCAAGCCCCAATGGCTGGTATCGGCCGACACGAAAGCCAAGCTGAAGCATCCTGCCGACAGCAATATCAAGCCTAATCCGCCCAGGATTCCCGGATGCACCCTTCCGATAAGCCAGCCCGCCGTCGGTGCCACAAATACGATGACCAAAGGCCATGCCGTCATAATCAATCCCGTCCCGACCGCATCGTAGCCGAACGTCTTCACCAGCATAAAAGGTATCGCCACCATCCCGATCATCTGTGCCGTGAACGAGAGGATGCTGGTAGCCACCGACATCGAAAAGACCGGAATCCGCAGCAGATCCAACGGCAGCATCGGGTATCTCTCCCCTTTCTGCATCCGGATATAAAGTCCTCCAAACACAAGCAGCGCCAGGATTCCGGCCAGCACGTACGTTATCGACGCATCGTGCGAATAGGCTTCCAACGAGCCTATCAGCAAGCCGAACACCAAGGCGTTGAGCACCGCCTCCGGCAAGTTGAACCGCCGTCCGACCACCTTGACCGGATTGTCGGGCAAGAACTTACGTGCCATGAAGAAAGTGACGATGCCTATCGGGATATTAATCGCGAAAAGCCAAGGCCAGGAGGCGACCGACAGAATCCCTGCCGCGATGGAAGGGCCGGTGACGGAAGCTATCGCCACAATCATCGCATTCAGCCCCACCCCTCTTCCCAGATAACGCTTGGGGTATATCAATTTGACAATCGAGGTGTTGACGCTCATCATCATGGCAGCCCCGAAACCCTGAAGCACCCGGGACAAGGCCAACGAAAGGAGATTGCACGACAAGGCGCAGCAAAGCGAACCCAAAGTAAAGACGAAAACGCCGCGCAAATAGACGTACTTGTAGCCTTTCAGTTCCCCCAAGGAGGCGAAAGGCAATAGACACATCATGATGACCAACTGGAAGGCATTGACCACCCAGATGGAATCGGAAGATGATATCCGGAGCTGATCGGCGATGCTCGGAAGAGCTACGTTGCAGATAGTCCCATCGAGTACCGACAAGAAAACGCCGCAGAAAGTGGCAAACATCGCATAATAA
>JADIMZ010000128.1 GCA_017694335.1 Candidatus Pullibacteroides excrementavium | reverse complement strand
GAAAAAAGGGAGAAAGAAAAGCGGGAAGCTGGAGCGTCAAAAAAGCAAGCATGTCTGAGCGCAGGCGAAGCCAAGCGAGTTCTTGCTTTTAGCGAAAACTTTCCTCGTTTCCCCTTTTTTTAGTGGGATTTTGAGTCCTTCTCCGAGGGAGAGTCTGCGGAAGACTTCGCCGCCTCCACCTCATCCTGATGATACTCTATCACCGACTCCACGAACTCTTCCTTGGCTTCTTCCTTTTCGCGCTGCTGTTCCCGTTCCTGTTCCTTCAAGAAGCCGAAAGCCGTCCGTTCCTCGTAAGCAGGCGCATTGTCCTCTCTCGACAAATCCCCGTTCCGTTCCATATCGTGCATGAAAATGCTGTCCACCGAATCCACTTTGCCGCCCAGCACCTTTTCGAACGCATGGCGCACAAAGCGGGACTTGTCCACCAACAGAATCAGGATCGACACCCAGGTAATCGAGAACAAGACCACCGAATAAGTCACGTTCTGTATGAACTCCCCGCCCGGCAGACCCGCCGCCAAAGGCATCCCGGCCAATACCGCCGCCGCCAAACCTTTGGGAATCATCAGAGAAATAATCATCTTGTCAAAAGAATTGGCGCTCTTGGGCGAAAAGAAACGCGCAATGACGATACGCCCGAAAAACAGGATGAACGTAATCATCAAACCAGCCAGAATGGAACGCATATCGGAGAACTTGATTGAAATCCCGATATACACAAAGAAAAACGTCTTCAGCAAGAACACGATTTCCCCGAAGAAAATCATCTCGGTCCGGTTCAGCAGATGCCCATGCCCCCCCATGACCTTCAGCAGGAACTTATTCTTGATCGTCGTGATGTTGGCCATCGTGATACCGAACACCAAAGCCGCAATAGCACCACTGTAACCCAACAAGTTAGCAATCCCATAGATAACGAAAACAAAAGCCGGGGTCGTGAAGATAGAATTCTGCAGCTTCCTTATCTGGGTAATGATACGGGACCATACCAAAGCCGCCGCAAAACCAAGCAGACCCGCCAGGACAAAAGAAGACAGGATATTGCCCACAATCGCCCCCACGTTCAGGCTCCCCATCTGCATGGCATGCATGAAAGCCAAGGTAAACACGATACAGAGCACATCGGTAGCCGCCGATTCCAAAACCAGCACCGTCCTCGATTCCTCCCCTATGTCCAGGATTTTCACCAACGGAATCACCACGGCCGAAGAAGTGCCTCCCAAAATGGCCCCCAACGTCAACGAACTCAGCAACGACATATCGAAAATCATCCCCACCCCGGCCACTAACAGCATCGAGACAAAGAAGCAAATCATCGTCAAGCTCATCGTGCTCTTCCACGAAGATCGCATTACATTGATAGACAATGACGTACCACCTTCAAAAAGAATAACCACCAAAGTAATCGCCACAAAGACAGGGCCGCTAACCCCGAAGCTGTCCACATTGACCAAATTGAAAACCGGCCCCAACAGAAGCCCTACGATAATCAGGAACAGCACATCCGGAATCTTCTTCCGGTTATAGACCGAAAAAAACAAATGGGCCGAAAACACCAGAAGCCCCAAGAAAACGAGTGTCAAATCTACATTCATAATCGTATTGTCAATTTGGCAAAGCAAGCCTACGCTTCACCTTGCCCATTTATCTCGCTTTTGAATCCGAATCCTATTGCGGCATATACGCCTCCAGCAGCTCGCAACCCAAAGAGTCGGGATAGATATCTACAATTTCGCAGATAGCCGGAACCAAAACCAACTCTCCCTGCCTGATTTCCACGCTCTTGCCATCCACTTTCATCACAGCCGCACCCTTGCAGCAAAGATAGGCCACAAACGAATCCAGATTCGAGAAATCCTTTTCAATCCCTTGCATCAAAGGCAGGTAATTGACACAAAAATGCGGCGTTTCCAACAGCGGATTCGTCATATTGGCCACATGGGCATAGGCAACCCGGCCCGCCTTCTCATCGCCAGGCTCCATCTGGCTTTCATCAAATTTCAAAGCTTTCAAAGCGGCTTCCACATGAAGCTTTCGAGGTTTTCCATCCAATCCTGGACGATCCCAGTCGTAAATCCGGTAGGTCACATCGCTCGACTCCTGTATTTCAGCCACCAGCAAGCCTGCCCCCAACGTATGAACAGTTCCCGCCGGGATATAGAAGACATCGCCCGCATGCGCATGTTCCTGTTCCAGCACGCTTTCCAGCTTGTTTTCCTTCAAGCTCTTGAGATACCGCATCTGGTTCACGCCTTCCTTGAAGCCACAAATCAGATGCGCATGCCCTTCAGTCCGACGGACATACCACATCTCGCTCTTGCCTAGGCACTCCTCTCTTTCCATCGCCAGCTCGTCATCCGGATGCACCTGCACCGACAAATCCTGAGCCGCATCGATCCATTTGATTAACAAAGGAAACTGCAAGCCGAATTTCTGGTAAACCACCTCTCCGACCAAATCGCCCATATACACTTCCACCAAATCCACCAAAGTGTTCCCCTCCAGAAAACCATTGGCCACTACCGACTCCTCGTCCTCCATACCCGACAGCATCCAAGCTTCCCCGCAATTGGGCAAATCCCCGTAATCCATCCCTAACACGTTGCGTATCGCTGTTCCGCCCCATACCTTTTCCTTGAAGATAGGCACGAACTTCAACGGATATAATGTTCTTTCTTCCATTTCAGAACGCATTTTCATTCAACTGCAATCAATTATCATCCATACTCGGACCAGAGCATTCGGCATCAAATACCCCGTAATGGAACCGATCCGCATCCTTTCCTCCGATAAAGCAGGAACCTGTACTCCAAACCCGACTTCTCGTCTCTCTCCCATTCGCCTTCCTCCACGCAATCCCAATCCCGCTTATCCAAGGCCGGGAAAAAGGTGTCGGCTTCGAAACGCCCTTTCACTTCTGTGACATAGGCTCGCTGGCAGTATGGCAAGAACTGCCGGTATACCTGACCGCCGCCAATCACAAAAGCCTCCTGTCCATCCGGTATACAGGCCAGCGCCGCTTCCAAATCCGGCACCACCCGCACTTGCCCGCTTTCTTCTATGGCCCCGCTCTGGCTCAATACTATATGATAACGATCCGGCAAAGGCCTCTTCGGGAACGATTCGTAAGTCCGCCTCCCCATAATAATCACATGACCTGTCGTTATCGCCTTGAACCGCTTCAAATCGGCAGAAAGATGCCACAGGAGATCGTTATCCTTCCCTATGGCACCGTTTTCCGCCACCGCGACAATCAGGCTTATTTCCGGTCGCACTTTGCTTACATCCATTCTATTGAACTACAATTTTATATATTCCGTTCTGTCTCTCCGTCTGAATTCTAATCACATAGACACCTTGCGGCATATCCCACACAGGAAATTCCCTTCCGTTCAATTCAACGCCACTGTTGAACACATAGCTATGCCAAACCTTCCCGTCCAGACCTATCACCTGTAAGCCGCCCCGACCCGTCTCCCCGTATGTCTGTACAAAGAACCGATCCGTAGCCGGATTCGGATACGCGGTAAAATGCAGTTCTTCTTTCGATCCAACCGACTCATTGGAGGCCGAAGGCAAGGAATCGTACATCTTGTCATAATAAGAAATCAGATAAGACGCAATATAGTACTGCGGATTATAAGTATCCATGCAATCAGCGCAAGTCACCCCGCTCTCACATTCCGGATTGTTAGGATGGCAACGGTCCACGTAATCCTCTTCGAATATGAACTTCATCTGCAGATGCCCCGCATCCGCCAAGGGCGTCAGGTTGTAATTGTAACCCGGCGCGATGGCTCCGGGACACCACCCGGCCCGATTATACTGCCAAGTTCCTCTTTGAAGCAAACAAGTATCCGGATTAGGATTGCACTGCATCCATGGAGCATGCTCGAACACCTCTTCATTGGCATATATATGATGTTCCGCACGATAAAATTCAGCCGCGTTACTGGTATTGTTGTCCCCCCATCCATGACCGGTAGTCACCACCTTGAGATTCAATGCCGCAATGTCTCCATCCAACTCCACATCCAATGTATCCAGCGGTTGCAAATCAGCCGGGTCCCCGAACATGAAATTCCCGTTCCACAAAGGTGTGATGCCCGTATACAAGTACTGCGGCATGCCTTTGATGAATTCAAAATCGAGCGTTACCGAATACCCGCCTGTACCCCAGGTATCCACGAACATCCTCATCGGAACCTCGCCCTGCAGCCAAGAGGAAAAATCCGTCACATCCAGACTATGATAGCAAGGCACCCCGAAAGCCGTTGTATAACGGATGATTTCTCGCCACTGGCCGTCCGGAGTCTGAATCTCAATCCATGCGACCCTGTCCCAATCATCACATCCGCCTTCCACATCCGGGCAACTCACATCCATCCTGGCGACAATGCTCTGGTAACTTCCCGCATGCTGAGGAAACACATACACACCGCCATTGGTCCTGCCCGGTTCCGGGTAATTAATCACCAAATGCTCAAAAGAACGAACCACCCTCGAATCCCGAGCGCTGTCGACCTTCAGGTGCCGATGGACAACCGTATCCCTCCCGTTGCTGGCCCAGGCCTTGATGGCAACGTCAAACTCCCCATATTTTCCCGGGTAAAAACGAGCCTGAGCCAGACCGTTTTCCGGATTGAACGTCGATTCCAGGCCTTCTCCGTCAACCGAGAACTCAATTCCCTCGATTTCATTGAATGTCGAACCGATTTCAGCCCGGGCTTGCAGTAAATAATACAAGGTATCGGAGGGCATCACAATAGGCTCCTCTTCCACCAAAGGCGTATGCAACTGCACCCCATAAGCCGCAGGTTGTTCTATCTGCAAAGCGAACGTATAGGAAACAGGATAGAAGGCCTCGTCTCCTGCCTGAACGGCTTCAACCACCGCAACACCTTCCGTTCCTTCACATACCAAAGAATAGGCACTGTCTATCCATTCAATCTTCGCCGGGCCAGACACGAGGCGGAATTCCACCGCCAAACCCGAAGAAGCTTCCGCCCGCAAAGGCGTGGTATCGGCAGCCGAAACCAAATCGGGCAAAGCGGGAATGTCCAAGACCTGATTCTTCCGCCCCAAAGCCACCGTATCGTTAGCCAGGACCCGTAGCTCTGCCGTCTGGATAGCATTATTCCATGTATTGGTATTGTCCTCGTACACAACACGAACATAGCGGCCTTCCACCGCGCCGAACAGCAAATCCTTGCCTGCCACATCGGTCGAGGCTGGCCAATAAATCCGCGAAGCAGCCTGAGGTTCCCCCCACTCGGCCGTATCGTTGTTCACATAAACGGAATAGGCTGAAAGCTTGTCCTCGTAATTCTGGGGATTGCACAGATACGAAATGCCGCAAACTTTATAAGATTGGCCTAAATCCAGAATCAGACAGGCCGGCAAAGGTTTGGCAATTGCCGTATTGACCGCCCACCAAGTGGCCGAATCCCCGTCGAAAGCTTTACCGACCGTATCGGAAGCAGACTGACTGTTGATAAACAAAACACGGTATTCCGATGCGGGAATTGTCTTCGGCTGAGCCTTGAGGCCGGAAAAAGCCAGCCCCAGCAAAGCCGTTACAAAAAAGAGAAGCTTTTTTTTCATAGTCGGTTTTGAGTTTTGGTTTGCAATGAAAAAGGAAACCTTTCAAGGCAGAATTCCAAAATAAAGCCTTGAAAGGGTAAAGATAGTGAATTTTCTCCTAATCCGGAAGGGCTAAGACTCCGAAGCCGACAAAGACTCGGTAATCGTCCTCGCATCCGCTCCTGCTGCAGAGGATGCCATGCCGGAAACATCCTCGAAATTGATCCGCTCCTTCTCTATCACCAGCGGCCTCTTGCGGACCTGGGTATTAATTGCTCCGACGTATTCACCGACGATTCCGATAAAAATGAGCTGGACGGCCGAGAAGAAAAAGAGGCCGATAACCAAGGGTGCCTGCCCTGCCTGAAAGCTGTCCCAATATACCAACTTGTATATCAGATAGACCAAGGCCACCAAGAAACTCAGTATCGCGACCCCGAACCCGATAAACGTAGCCAAGCGCAACGGGACTTTGGAATAGCTCACAAAACCCAGCATCGCCATATCGTAAAGGGTGTAGAAATTATTCTTTGTCCGGCCATGCTCCCGCCTCGGCTGCACGAAATTGACCCGGGCAATATCGAACCCTAATTCGGAAACCAATCCCCGGAAATAGGGATAAGGGTCGTCTATCGTCCGAAGCACATCCACGAAACTCTTGTCGTACAAGCCGAAGCCCGTGAAGTTCTTCACCTGCTCCACTTCCGACATCCTGGCGATAAGATTGTAAAAGACCTTGCGGACCCTGTACATCATCGGGTTTTCCTCGCTCTGGTTCTTGACCCCGATAACCACCTTATGCCCTTCTTCCCATTTGGCGACCAGTTCCGGAATCGTTTCGGGAGGGTCCTGCAGGTCGGAACACATCGAAATGACCGCGTCCCCGTAGCACTGCCGGATACCATGGAAGGGAGAACGTATATGCCCGAAATTCCGCGCGTTGACAATACAGCGGACATGCTTGTCCTGCGCTATTTCCTTGCGGATTAAGTCCACCGTCTTGTCCGTGGACGAATTGTCGATAAAAATATGTTCGTAATCATACTGCGGCAAGGTTTGCATCACCTTGCGGATACGCTCGCACAGAATCGGAACATTCTCCTCCTCGTTGTAACAAGCGGTAATAATGGATATCTTCTTGCGCTTTTCCATTGTCTTATTTTAATCCCGCATGGGAATCTGCCAGCTAAAATACTACAAAAGCTCTTTATAGGAGGAAAAGAAAAAATCAGCATGGCTGTTCCGGAAAGAAGCATCCCCGTAACCGGAAAGGAATCCCATCGTCTTCATCCCGGCATAACGGCCGGCCTCGATGTCGGGCAGAGTATCCCCTACCATCAGGCATTTCCCCGCTTCCAAATCGAACATGGAGACCATCATCTTCAAGACTTCCGGCTTGGTCAGGCTGTCGCCCGTGCAATCCGGGGTGCCGACAAACAGGAACTTATCCTTGATGCCTAACTTTTCCAATACCTCATACGTGGGTGCTTTGGGCTTGTTGGTGGCCACATACAAGGTCTTGCCCTCTGCCAGCAACTTGTCCAAGAATTCCGCGACGCCTTCAAACAAAACCGTGTTCTTGTATTTCCCGGCCGCATAAACCGCCCGGAAAGTCCTCGCCGCCAGAGCGCGTTCTTCCTCGTTCAAAGCAGGCGAAATAGCCGAGATAATATCGGGCAGCAAAGGCCCTATCCGCAGCTTGCTCTTGTCATAGCTAAAACCCAGATTCTTGTACGCCTGCTCAATGCTTCCCAGCACATCCGCCTTGGAATCGGACAAAGTCCCGTCCAAATCGAAAAAGAAATGATCGAAATCCAACAAATCCCCAAACCTCATATCTCCCTATGATTTTCAAAACCAGCAACAAACAACGGCCGAATCCCTTGCAGAACCGGCCGTCGCGCATGCATTTCCTATTTATATTGCCCCCCTGCTTCTTCAATCAATTTGTCATAACGCTTCTGCAGCATATCGATACGGGAAGCGTCTTCCTCGTAAATCATATGATAGAACTCCCTTTTGTTCTTCAACCACATCAACTCAAACCCCACCGCCTTCAATATGCCCTTGTCTGAACCCGTACCAATCGCTCCCGGCAACTGGAAAAGGACTTTTCTTGTCTCATACCTGTCCATGCACCCTTGCGGCAACCGTTTGAAAAAATCGATGGAAGCCGCTGACACGCCACCGCCTATCACACATTCCTTCCCGTATTTCTTCGCCTTTACAAACAATTCTTCCGCAATCTTGAAGATTGGCTCGCTATTGATATCATCCCTTGTCAAGCCCATCGAGCCCGTCATATCCACACGTCCCAGGACAATCCCCTTCAACTGATCCGAACCTGGCAAATCCATCATTTGCTGAAAATTCTCATATCCTGTCTTGGTTTCCACATTAATCAGAAAATCCACTGTTTCCCATTCATCCTTAGGGTAAACCATGTGCGTGGCCGCCAAATATTTCTTCAATGCATACGGAGTCTCGATCATGGGAGCCACAATCCGGGTCACTCCGATGGAACGGGCATCGTACATATCGCGGATAGCTTCGCAGCCTCCAATCTTGATTGTCAAATCCAATCCAGCCTTCGTAATCACCTCTTTCAAACGAAGAGCCTCTTCCATCCGGGTTCCTTCCGCCTCGAACTCGGCCTTGACCCCGACCACATGGTGATTCTCTTTCAGGTCTTTCAATACGTCAACCATCCGTTGCTCTAATGCATTCATAACTAATCCTCTTTTATTGGTGGTACAATCATATTTTTAACAAACTCCTCTCTTGGCAAAAAGGGATACAGGTCTTCCAAGGGCTTTGACACCATCCGCCCATCCGGTTTCCTTTCGGAAGATGTCTTGGGCTGGAAAATATAATCTTCCGGCAAAACAACCTCGCACAGCACAGGCCCGGACATCTGCAACATCTTACGTATGCCGCTTTCCGCATCCTCATTCTTTTCTATCCGGAATGCCGGAATGCCAAACGAATCGGCTAATTTAACAAAATCGGGGAAAACCACACCGGAATCCGGCCCAATTCCTATATGCCGTCCCGAAAAGAAATTGTTTTGCGTTTGACGGATAGAGATATAACCTCCATTGTTCAATACGACCAACTTCAAATCCAAGTTATTCGCCACCACGGTAGCCAATTCCTGGACATTCATCATCAAGCTCCCATCCCCGCTCAAGCAAACCGCCGTCTTTCCCGGGGAGGCCAAAGCCGCCCCGATAGCGGCCGGCAAATCGTACCCCATCGCCGCGCAACCCGAATTCCAAAAATAACGCTGTCCCCGCTTCACCTTGACAGCCTGGAAACCAACCACGCAAGCCGAGCCGTTCGCTGTTGCCACCACGGCATCCTCCGGCAGCATACAGCTCAATGTATCCACAAAATAATAAGGGTTTACACGACCGGGCCGAGAATATTCCGGCAACACGACCGGATAACGTTTTTTCCTTTCCAAGGCCCAATCCAGCCAATCCTGGTAGGATTGCTTGGGCTGGTAGGCTTCCATCGCCCGGAAGAAAGCCTTGGCATCGGACTGGATGGCCATACAGGGATGCACGGTCGGCTTTTGCATCTCCGCCATATCCACGTCCACGCACACCAATCGACCCGCCCGTGCGAAGAACTCGTAATTATAGCTTGTCTGACGGATATTATTGCGGGATCCCACGCATAGCACCAAATCGGCGTTCTGCAAGGCGAAGTTCCCGGCACGGCTCCCCAAGGTTCCTATTCTTCCCACAAAGCATGGATGGTCTTCCTCCAGCAAATCCATCCCATTGAACGTACCCAAAGCCGGCATCGGCATCTTTTCCAAGAAAGCCCTCATCCCGGCTTCCGCCCCGCTGATCCGGATTCCGTTCCCGGCAATCAAGACCGGGCGCTGGCACTGATCCAACAACGAGAACAATTCCTGCATCGCGGCCTCACTCGGTTTCAAGACCGCATCCCATGCCGGATGGAACACCGACAAAGCGGCATCCATTTCCTTCTCATCCACCAACGCACCTTGTATATCCATCGGCACATCAATCCAGACCGGGCCGGGCCGTCCGGACAAAGCGGCATGAACCGCCTCGTCCAAAATCCTGCCGGCATCCTCGGCACGCTTGATCTGGCATGCATACTTCGTCAGCGGATTCACCACCGAAATGATATCCACCTCCTGGTCGCCCAACTGGCGCAACGGCAAATCGGGACATGCGGAAATCGTGGTCGATTGCTTCACCTGGCCGGAAACGTACAAGACCGGCACGGAATCGGTCCATTCGCCCATGACCCCCGTCAGGGTATTCAATCCTCCGGGGCCCGTCGTCACATTGACCACGCCCAAGCGCTTTCCAGCCCGTACATAACCTTCGGCCGCAATGGCACACGCCTGCTCATGATGGCAGCACGTATAGGCCAGACCGCTTTGCAATACCGCATCGTTCAGGTGCATGGCACCGCCCCCGGTAATCATGAAAACACGGTCCACCCCGTATTTCTCTTTCAGCCTTTTGAATATATAATCACTGACTCGCATTCTATATCCGTTTTTTGCCCTATTCTCATTTAAATTCCATCCAGTCCTCCAAGGCCGGCTTGACAACCTTGCTTACCAAACGGCCCGATACGCCGGCTGGCCCCTCGCCACAGTTCCTTGCCATGCATTACTTGTCAAACAGCAGGCATTCCCTGTCCAATTCGCCTTTATGCTCCTGGTACCATCCGTATAACCGTCTCACCGACTGTTCAACCGGTGTGAACGAAAGCCGGTCTCCCATTTCAGCTCTCAAACGCGCATTGTCTCCGCTGTATTCCATCCCCATGCCCGGCATCCCCACCTTGACCGGCAAATCCTTGCCCGAAATCCGGACTACCCGCCGAGCCAGATCCAACAAGGAAACCCTTTCGTCCGGAACCACGTTATACGCTTTATGCCGCGGCTTATGCTCGATAAAATAATCCAAAACCGGCATCAAATCCTCCACCGCCAGATAACTGAAAACCCGGTCCTGGCGCAAAGTCACCGGCAAATCGAACAAGGTCTTGCAAATGGCATTCGAAATGAAACGTATCGCATAATCCTCGTATCTTCCGAAGATGCCGAAAACCCGTAAGTCCACCACATCTTCCTGGCACCGTTCCATGTATTTGCCGCAGATATATTTGGTATATCCATGCTCATCCTCCGGCATATACCTACCGAAAAAATCCTCTTTCATCGCAGGTTCGTAATGCCGCATGTCATAGATGGCTCCCGAACCGATATTGAGAATGCGTCCGCAACGGTCGGCATGACGCACCAGATTGAAAAACATCCGGGTATTGGTATATAACAGATGTTCGTGGTCGGGCGCGTTCCGATGACCCGGCTTGACCGCGGCATGAATCACGGCATCGAAAGATCGAGTCGAAAACCAAGCATCCATCGCCTCCGAATCCGCCCAATTCACCTCCTTGTGCGAAGGCGACACCATCTCGTATTTCTCCGCCAGGAAACTCTCCCGGATATTCCTTCCGATAAAGCCGCTTCCTCCCGTCAGCAATATCCTTTTCATAACAAACCCTCCACTTCGAGTCTTGATTCCACCTGCATGGCACTATTCATGGCCCATCCCCGTGCCACCCATCTGGCAATACAGGCTTATCTCGTTCAAACACAGCTCATACACATCCCCTTGACGGTAACGTTTGTACCAATCAACCGTCAAATCGATGCTCTGGCGGATATCCAGACGGGGATTCCATCCCAAACGGAAACGAGCCTTGCTGATATCCAGCATCAGCAGATTGGCTTCGTGCAAAGCGTCCGGGTCGGACAAGTCTTTGCGCTCGCCTGAACCGTAGGCATCGATTACCATGCCGGCCACATCCCAGACCGGGACAATGCTGCCGGCATCCGGACCGAAGTTCCATGCCTCGCAATAACGGGTCGGTTCTTCCCACATCTTCTTTGCCAACAGCATGTAGCCGCTCAAAGGTTCCAGCACATGCTGCCAGGGACGAATCGCCTTGGGACTGCGAATCCCTATCGCTTGCCCGGCTTCCAAGGCTCGGATGCAATCGGGAATGATACGGTCCTTGGCCCAGTCGCCGCCCCCGATCACATTCCCTGCCCGCACGCTGGCTATGCTCTTGCCGTGACGGGCAAACTGCGATGGGTTAAAGAAGCTGCGACGCCAGCTGCTTATCGCGATTTCCGCCGCGCCCTTGCTGCTGCTATAAGGATCATAGCCTCCCATCGGTTCATCTTCCCGGTATCCCCAGACCTGCTCCCTGTTTTCATAACATTTGTCGGTGGTAATCATCACGCCGACTTTGACACTGGGGCAGTGCCGGATGGCCTCCATCACATGGATGGTTCCCATCACATTGGTCTGGTAAGTCTCAACCGGTATCTCGTAGGAAAGGCGAACCAAAGGCTGAGCCGCCAAATGGAACACGATGTCAGGCCGATACTGCTCGAATACCGCTTTCAGCGCAGCCTCATCGCGAATATCCACCCGCAAATCGGCCTTTATCTTCCGGCCGATGCCCGACAGGACATAATTGTCCCGTTCGCTATAAGGATCAAGCCCCAAACCGACCACTTCCGCGCCTAACGAATGCAGCCAGATGCTCAGCCAGCTTCCTTTGAAGCCCGTATGCCCGGTCACCAAGACCTTTTTTCCTTTATAAAACCCTTCAAAATCCATAAACGAAGCCTTCGCCAATCAATAAACCATTCACCCTATAACGCGCCTTATGCCCGATATGGCCGAACCCTCATCCAACTACCAAATCTTCCAAGGGGCATTGCCCTCCGCCCACAAAGCCTCCAGTTCCCGCTTTTCCCGCTGGGTATCCATCGGCCGCCAGAAACCATAGTGACGGAAAGCCACCAATTCGCCTTCGGCCGCCAAAGTCTCCAAGGGCTTTCGTTCCCATATCGTGGCATCATCGTCGATATAATCCAGCACCTTGGGTTCCAGCACGAAGAAACCTCCATTGATCCAACTGCTATCCCCCTTGGGCTTTTCCTGGAACGAAAAGACCTTCACTTCGTCCTGGGCATTGAACGTGATGGCCCCGAAACGGCCCGATGGCTGCACCACGGTCACCGTAGCTAGTTTCTTCTGTTCCCGATGGAAACGAAGCAATGCCGGAATATCCACATCCGCCACCCCGTCCCCATAAGTCATCAGGAAAGGCTCATCGGCAGGCAAATACTCCTTAATCCGTTTCAAACGCCCTCCTGTCATCGTATTCAGACCCGTATCGGCCAAGGTCACCTTCCAAGGCTCGGCATGGGAATGATGGATTTCCATGCTGTTGTTGCTCAAATCCACCGTCATATCTGCCTGATGCAGGAAATAATCGGCAAAATACTGCTTGATCATATAAGCTTTGTACCCGCAGCAAATCACGAACTCATTGAAACCGTAATGGGAATAAATCTTCATGATATGCCACAAAATCGGCCTCCCGCCTATCTCCACCATCGGTTTGGGACGGATATCGGTTTCTTCCGAAAGCCGGGTACCGAACCCTCCTGCCAAGATGACAACCTTCATATATTCTATGTTTTCTATTTATCCTTTTGATCCAAAGCACTTTCCTCTATCTCATGGCAAGCGCGTCGCATCCTCTGTCAAAGGACTGTCCGTCCCCGCATTCCTTCCGCTTCGCTCAACAGCCTTTCTCCTTCAAAAAAGCGGCGATTTTATCCAGCACGTAAGCAATCTGCTCCTGGCTCAATCCAGGATAAGTCCCTAGGAAAAAGGTGCTTTCCATCACCATATCGGTGTTTTCCAGATTTCCTACAATGCGTTTTTCCACTTGAAGATAAGCCGGCTGCTTCACCATGTTGCCGGCAAACAGGTTCCGGGTCTCGATGCCGTAACGGCTCAGGTATTCGGTAAGCTCCGTCCTCGTGAAACCCGCTTGGCTGCGTACCGTGACCGGATACGCGAACCAGGACGGATCCGAATCCGGTTCGGCTTTGGGCAGAATGAAATACTTTTCCCATGCCTTGAAGCCTTGCTCCCAACGGACAAAATTCTCCTTGCGCTTCTGTACGAAAGCAGGCAGCTTGTCCATCTGCGCCGAACCGATAGCAGCCTGCATATCGGTCATTTTCAGATTATAACCCACATGGGAATAGACATATTTGTGATCATAGCCCAATGGCAATTCCCCGTACTGCTTGGTAAAACGCTGGCCGCAACGCCCGTTCTGCCCGCCTTCGCAATAACAATCCCGTCCCCAGTCCCGGAAAGAACGAATGGCGCGGGCTATCGCCGGGTCGTTGGTGCAGACCATACCGCCTTCGCCTGTAGTTATATGATGCGCCGGATAAAACGAGAAGGTGGACACATGGCCGAAAGTCCCTAACTTCTGCCCTCTGTAGGTGGAGCCCAAGGCATCGCAGCAATCCTCGATGACCCAAAGGTCATATTCCTTGGCCAGTTTCAAAATCTGCTCCAAACAGAACGGATTGCCCAAGGTATGCGCTAGCATGATAGCCCGGGTCTCGCTCGAAATGGCTTTCTTGACCTGTTCCACCATCACATTATAGTTTTCCAGCTCCACGTCCACGAAAACCGGGACCATACCGTTCTGGATAATCGGATTGACCGTGGTCGGGAATCCGGCAGCCACGGTAATGACCTCGTTCCCCTTACGTAAACGCCTATCACCGAGAAGCTTGCTTGTCAATGCCGTTAATGCCAGCAAATTGGCCGATGAACCCGAATTGACCGGCAAGGCAAACTTCACTCCCAAATAATCCTTGAACTTGGCTTCGAATTCCCGGGCATAACGGCCTTCCGTCAGCCAGAAATCCAGCGATGAATCCACCAGGTTTTCCATTTCCCTTTCATCGAAAACCCGCCCGGCATAACGGACCTGGCATATTTCCTGCCCGGCTTTTTCCTCGGCTTCCTTCCCGAACTGCGCACGATAGTATTCCGCCACCAATTGCCTGATTTCCAACCTCAGCGCTTCAGCGGTCTTGCTTTCTGCCATCTTCTTGTCCTTGAATCATTAAAAGAATCCTTCCGAATCCCCACATCCTTGTTTCAAACCAATACGGGCAATGGATAATGCACCCAGTATCATCCATTGCCCCAGCTCGGCCAATATTATTCAGCCCCCTTGATTTCCACGTCCTTCACAATCTTGGCAATCATGCCTTGCAAAGCCTTTCCGGGTCCCACTTCGATGAAACGGGCAGCCCCGTCGGCATGCATGTTCTGGACAATCTTGGTCCAACGCACCGGAGAGGTGAGCTGGGCTATCAGGTTCGCCTTGATTTCTGCCGGATCGGTATGCGGCAAAGCATCCACATCCTGATATACCGGGCAAATCGGTGTCTGGAATTCGGTAGCTTCAATGGCTGCCGAAAGTTCCAAACGAGCCGGTTCCATCAAAGGCGAATGGAAAGCACCGCCCACCTTCAACGGCAAAGCCCGCTTGGCGCCGGCCGCCTTGCATTGCTCGCAAGCCATCTCGATGCCTTTCATCGTCCCGGAAATAACCAACTGGCCGGGATTGTTGTAATTGGCAGGAACCACTACCTCGTCTTTGATGCCTGCGCAGATTTCCTCAATCTTCTCATCGGCCAGACCGATAATAGCCGCCATCGTGGAGGGGTTCATCTCGCAGGCCTTCTGCATCGCGTTGGCACGCTTGGATACCAGCACCAAGGCATCTTCGAACTTCAAAGCCCGGTTGGCCACCAAAGCGGAGAATTCCCCCAACGAATGCCCGGCTACCATATCCGGCTGGAAACCTTCCATGCAAGAAGCCAGAATCACCGAATGCAGGAAAACGGCAGGCTGGGTCACCTTGGTCTGTTTCAAATCCTCTTCGGTGCCGGCAAACATGATGTCGGTAATCTTGAAACCGAGAATCTCATTAGCCTTCTCGAACATTTCTTTAGCCTGGGGATACTTGTCGTACAAGTCCTTCCCCATTCCCGAAAACTGAGCCCCCTGGCCGGGGAAAACATAAGCTGTCTTCATAGAACTTCTTGTTTTGGAACCGAAAGATAAAACGAAATCCATCTCCGGTCCGCATTTTGACTGACAAAGGTAACGAAATAAACGTTACTGCAAATTTTTTGGTTTTTTGCTCAAAAAGCGTACTTTTGCAGTTCTTTTGCAGCGTGACTGTTAAGATATAGTGAATGCCGGGCACGGGGGAACGGCCTGTTTCGACTGCGTGCAAGGCTCGCTATGCCGATGACGAAGTTGACAAATATAACCAAATAAGAAGATGACGAAAGCAGAAATCGTAGCTGCCATCGCAGAAAAGACGGGCATTGAACGGGTCACTGTTCTGGCTACCGTTGAAACTTTCATGGATGTAGTAAAGGAATCCATGACCAAGGGCGAAAACATTTACCTGAGAGGGTTCGGCAGCTTTATTATCAAGACCCGTGCCCAGAAGGCCGGCCGCAACATTTCCAAGAACCAATCCTTGGTAATCCCCGAACACAAGATCCCGGCTTTCAAACCGGCCAAGCCTTTCAAAGACGAAGTCAAAAACAATTTAAAAGTCAAATAACATGCCAAGCGGAAAGAAACGTAAAAGACATAAGATGGCTACGCACAAGCGTAAAAAACGCTTGCGCAAGAATCGTCATAAGAACAAATAGTCTGCTTTGACAGACTGTTCGTGTCGGGAAAAGGGCTCGCAGGGATGCGGGTCCTTTTTTTATTATACCTATTTATATATAGGGAGTGTCGGTAACGGGACTCGCTGCAACGAGTCGGCCATCCCGGAAATCCCATAGAAAAACGAATAAACCATGGATCGGATCCAAAGCTTGAAAATGCACCATCCCAAAGCGGAAATGGGTTCCGTCCGCTTCAAGCGGATACGCAACTGCATCTTTCTTTCCGGGCTTTCGGTCTTTGCCCAATTGTACCTGTTCCAACCCGTCCTCTCCGATCTTTGCCGGGATTTCCAAATCGACCCGGCCACCAGCAGCCTTGCCGTCTCTTTCTCCACCTTGGGCATGGCGGCCGGCTTATTCATCTGGGCCTTCAAAGCCGACACCCTAGGCCGGGCCAAGCTGATGAGCTTCTCGCTGATAGCCTCGGCCATCCTCACCTTGCTAAGCTCGCTTGCTTGGAACTTTCCCATGGTCTTAGCCCTGAGCCTGCTCAAAGGAATGGCCCTGTCCGGGGTCTCGGCGGTAGCCTTGGCCTATCTGAACGAGGAAGTGAGCCCGGCGGTCCTGGGAACAGCTATCAGCCTGTACCTGAGCGGGAACACTATCGGAGGAATGTCCGGACGAGTCTGCGGCGCCCTGATTGCCGGCTGGAGCAGCTGGCATATCACCGCGCTTTGCCTCGGCCTATCCGCCTTGGCCATCGGGATTGTCTTTGCCCGACGGTTCCCCGCTTCGCTGCACTTCCATCCCCAGCATACGGATGTGCGGATCAAGCTCCGCCGCATGGGCAGCTTCCTAACGCATTTCGCCTTTTTAGGATTATTCCTGACAGCGGCCTTGATTTTGGGCGCATTCGTCAGCGTGTACAACTATATCTCCTTTGTTCTGGAAGCGGCGCCGTTCAACCTGCCCCACTATATCGTGGCGATGATTTTCCTGATGTATATCACCGGGGTGGCCGGTTCGATGTGCATCGGCTGGCTCTCCGACCGGCACGATGCCGCCCTTTTGCTGAAAATATCCCTGCTGCTGATGCTGGCCGGGGTGCTTCTGCTCTTGGTGATGAAACTTTGGGCCTTGATTGCGGGCTTGGGCATCGTCACCTTCGCCTTTTCCGGTGCCAACGCCATGTCCAGCCGTATCGTCTCCATCCGGGCGCACCGAGCCAAAAGCAGCGCCACTTGCCTCTACTGGCTGTTCTATTATGTAGGCTCCAGCATCATCGGGGCTTCTTCCGGCATTGTGCTCACTTCCCACGGTTGGAATTCCTTTGTCTTGGCCATCGCAGGCATCGTATTGATAGCCTTGCTTTTCTCCTGCCTTGCGACCCGGCATCGCACGTAGCAATATTACTTCACTTCTGTATGATCCGTACCATTTTGCCGCTTCACCCTTTTTACCGTATGCTTGATTTTGCCTATCAGAAAATTGATTTCAAGGCTCGATTCCGTCTCGGATGTCTCCAATTCAGGCATCACAATACTTGAAAGCAATTCCCCGAAATGTTGCATCCCGGTTTGTTGCCTCTTGTTGTCCGGTTCGTTATGCAAAGCCCGAAGCTCACGCCTGAGCTGACGAACGGAAGCAAAGGTTTCGATAATGGCAATAGTGGCCTGCGTGGCTTGCGGGCTTTTCAATATGGTAGCGAGCATATATAAGCCCTTTTCCGTAAACGCCTTAGGAAGCACACGAGACTTAGGAGATGGATTTGCGGTCGAAAATTTCGACCGCAAATCCATCACTTCATCATTTGTCAACGTAAACATATAGCCTTCGGGGAACTTGTCCGGATTATTTCTTACCGATTCGTTTATCCGTTTGGTTTCCACTCCATATATGGCCGCAATGTCAACATCCAGCATCACGTCACTATCCCGAAGATGTATGACCTTCTGCCGCACTTGTTCAAATAACGGAACAGCACTCTTAGGCAAACTTATCTCCTCTTTGCCTGAACCATTTCTCCTATCCATAAGCTCCATACATTTGAATATTATTGTGACCTTATCGTCGAATTGCAAATATACGAAATCAAAAAAATTCCGGAAAAAGCTTGCGAGTATCAAAAAATGTTGTACTTTTGCAGTGTACTACTTCGGTAATACAGTAGTTCAATAAAACACTAAGCGAACCGGAAAATCCGGGAGAAGCAAACAACCAACGGATGCGGACTCCCAACAGCCGCATCCCTAAAATAGGAGGACAATACCATGTTCAACAAACCATTCTTCAAAAAAAGCCTTTCTTTCAACAATTCCTTGATTGAAAACCGCGAAGGCGACCGCCGCGAAAACGACCGCTTCATCTTTGCCTGAAACATCTAAAACCGATGGGCTGCCCGAACGCTCCATGCCGTTCACGCCTCGTGAATCACTTTCGAGCCCAAGCTCGAAAGCGCAAGGCAAACCAAGCAAACAACAAATATCCTAACCGATAAACAAACAAAACCATGATTGAAATACAGAACCTCAGCTTCCGTTACGGCAAACATCAGACCGTGTTCGAACAACTGAACATGGAGATGAAAGCCGGTTACATCTACGGCCTCTTGGGCGAAAACGGGGTCGGCAAGACCACCCTGCTCCGCCTCTTGGCCGGTCTCCGCTTCCCCACCGAAGGCAGCATCCGCATATTGGGGCAGGAACCTCGCCAGCGCACGGCCTCCCTGCTCTCCGAAATCTACTACCTGCCCGAAGTCATCGACCCGGTAGCCCTCAGCCTGAACGAATACGTGAAACTCTACGCCCCTTTCTACCCCCATTTCGACCACGGGCAGTTGGCGCATTACGTGAGCGAATTCGGGCTGAACCCCACCAAGAAGATTTCCCAATCCTCGCACGGCCAGCAGAAAAAAGCCATGATGAGCTTCGCCCTGGCCTGCAACACCAAGCTCCTGCTCTTGGACGAACCCACCAACGGCATGGACATTCCCTCCAAAGGCATCTTCCGCCGCCTAATTGCTCAAGCGGCCACCGATGACAAATGTTTCGTCATCTCCACCCATCAGGTAAGGGACTTGGAAAACCTGATCGACCCCATCGTGATATTGGAACACAACCAGGTATTGCTCAACAACAGCATCGAGGAAATATCCCGCAAGCTCTGGTTCGGCATCCGGCCGCAGAAATCGGACAAGGATCTCTACCGCGAGAACGCCTTGGGAGGCTACGCCGTGGTCGGCTTCAACGAAAACGGTGAAGAAACCCGGGTCAATATCGAGATGCTGTTCAATGCCGCGATTCAGAACAAGGAACTTTTCAAACGAATGTTCATCAAGGGGGAAGACATGGAACCCAAGCGCAGCTTTGCCGATGAGATGGCGCAGCGGATCAAGAGCGATGCCGGCTTGGATGAACGGCAGCAAAACCACGATAACGAACCTCGCGAATAAGCCGCCACCGGATACCAGAAATACAAAATCACATCCATTTCAATATGAAACCTCAAAACAATAGTATCATGACAACGGAATTTTCTTTCCCCCGCATAGGATTGATTCTCAAAAGCGAAATCGCACGCAACTACAAGATTTACCTGACCTTGCTTTTGGTGCAGGCAGGCATCTTCCTCTTGGGTGCCCTCTTTGGAGGTGTCAACGGGATGATCGGTGCCAACAGCATCATTACCACCAGCAACGCCTGCATCATCGTACTGATGCCCTTCATCCTTTACAGCCACCTCTTCCATACTGTCAAAGGGGTCAATACCACGATGCTGCCCGCCTCCCAAAACGAGAAATTCGCAGTAAGCCTGTTCCAATGTATCGTCCTGACCCCGTTCGTACTCCTGTTCTTCCACTGGCTGCTCAGCACCATCGGCATGCTGCTTACCGGGGTGAACGAAGTGATGACCCAGCCTTGGGAGCTGTTCGTTTCCCGAAAGCTCCATGTCAACCATGGCCTTAACATGGGCTTCTTCGATTCCTATTTCTGGGAAGTCATCAGCTCGCAGACCGTCTGCATCTGGGGCGTTTACTTCTTCAAGACCAAGAAGTTCTGGAAAACCGTGCTGACCATCTGCTGCGTTTCCATCGCCTTGGGAATCGTTGGCGGCATCGGCCTCAACGTAGCCTTCGATGCCTACGAGGGCGGGATGTACACCTTCTTCGCGGATGCGGCCACCCGCTTTGCCAGAATCATGTACGTGTTCTTCAACTTGATTGTGCCGGTGGGGTTGTGGGCGTGGGCTTATATTGCCATGCGCCGCCAACAATTCTAATTTTCATGTGAGGGCACACCGATAAAAACATAAGCCATGGAATTCAGACAAGACAAACCCATATACGAACAAATCGCGGAATACGTCTGCGAGAAAGTATTAAACGGTGAATACAAGCCCGAAGACAAAATCCCGTCGGTAAGGGAATTCGGTATACAATTAGCCGTCAACCCCAACACCGTGATGCGAGCCTACGAGCATCTGGAACGCAACGGCATCATCTACAGCAAACGGGGCATCGGATTCCTGATTTCGCCCGACAGCAGGCAACGTGCCACGGAACTGATGCGGGAAGAATTCCTGCAGACCGTGCCGGCCTTCCTGAACCGGATGAAGCTGTTAGGACTCACGTTCGCCGATTTGCAAACAGTAGGCGACAAACCGTAAATTCCCATCTGTCCCAATGGAAATCACGGAATAACCGCATACAGGACAAAGGATAGCATTCAAGCACTATCCCATAAATCAATCGAAAATCCACAAGCAAAATGAAAAACAGAATTTTGAAACATATCGGTTTAACCGCAGGAATCATCGCCATGGGCTGGATGACTGCTTCCTGCATCTTCCAAACCGAAAAACTGAAAAGCACCGGCATCACCGCCGCACGCGCCCTCGGCCTGCCGGCTTTCGACAAGCTGCACACAGCCTACAATTACCAAGTGGAACTGATTCCTTCCCAAAAGGATTCCCTTTACGTGGAAACGGATTCGGCCCTGATGCCCTACCTGCGGATCCAATGCGAGAACGGAACCTTAGTCCTGGACTTGGACATCCGGATCCGGATGGACGATGCCGAAATCAAAGCCAAGCTCTTCTGCCAAAAACTCGAACGCATCCGCTGCTCAGGGGCTTCTGCGGTGACCAGCCAGGACACCTTGCAGGCCGAGAACCTGGAAATCAAGCTCTCCGGGGCTTCTTATGCACGATTGCCGCTAAAAGCAGGGCAACTGCAAGTGGAATGTTCCGGTGCCAGCCAGTTCGGCGGTTATTGCGAAGCCGACCACGCCGGCTTCCAGCTTTCTGGCGCGTCCTTGGCCAATCCCGAAGGACATATCCGCCAAGGTGCGGTGGTCCTGAGCGGAGCCAGCAACTTCAAAAACCGGGATATGGTCTTCGACCGCTTGGCGATAACAGCTTCCGGGGCTTCCAATGCCCATGTCACCGTACTCGCCGACCTGGAAGCCAAGGCTTCCGGTGCTTCCAGCGTCCATTACTACGGAGATCCGGAAACGGACATCGCCACTTCAGGCGGCAGCTCAGTCAAGGCCGAAGACGAAGGAATCCAGTAAGTCAAGCCATTCCGCATCGTATCCTGACCGAAGGAGCTTCCGACAGAAGCCCGATAAGAGCATCTGAATCAAGCTTGCGCATCCCATCCGCAAAAAAAATTCACCAATTAAATGTAACTAATTGAAAAAAAAAAAGTTACATTTGCACCCCATTTACAAACAATAGCGGCTCGCCCGTTCCGCCAAACACCAAGGCTTTCGCAGAACGGGCAAGCCGCCCCAAAGAAAACAGAGGTACAACCCGGACGGCCCGAAGCGGCAACGCCCTTACCCCAAACCGGTCATCAGACCTTGGAATCAAGCCAAGAGACAGGCTTGCCGGACGGCAGTCCTCCTATCAGAACAACGGCTATGAACCGCAAACTCTTCTTTTCCATCCTTTGCTGCCTGCTGCTATCAGGCGGCATTTACGCCCAGACCGGCAACGTCCGGGGCGCTATCATCGATGCCCAGACCCAGGAAGGGATTCCCTTTGCCAATGTCGTGCTCGTCAAAGCCTCCGACAGCACCCAAGTCATGGGCATGGCCTCGTCCGACAGCGGGTATTTCGAGTTCAAACGCGTTCCCCAAGGACGTTACTTCATCCAAGCGGCGGTTCTGGCCTACCACCGCAGCAATTCCGAAATCTTCGTGATTGACGGTGACCACCGCCAAGCCAATGTCGGCCGAATCCTGATGCACTCCTCCAGCGTGCATTTGGACGAAGTAGTGGTCAACGCCAAACGCCCTATCATGGAAATGGAGGCCGGGAAAATCACGATGAACATCTCCCAAAGCATTGTGACCCAGTCGGACAACGCCTTCGAGATGCTCAAGAAATTCCCCGGCGTGACCGTGGACAAGGACGACAACATCTCGCTCAACGGCCAAAGCGGGGTCTTAGTCTTGGTGGACGACCGCCCCACGCACATGGACGGCCAGAACCTGGCCAACTACCTGCGCAGCATGCCCGGCAACACGATTGAGAAAATCGAGGTCATGACCAATCCTTCTTCCAAGTACGATGCCGAAGGCACCGGCGGCATCATCAACCTCAAGACCACCCGCATCCACACCACCGGCTTCTCCGGATCGGTGGATGCCGGCATCCGGGTAAACCGCCACGTGGGCTACAACGCCGGTTTCGACCTCAACTACCGCCACAAGAAATTTACCGTCTATGGTTCGTTCTCCTCCTACCAAGGCTCGCAAACTTCCACGATGTACGGCTACAACAACTACGCGGACGGCAGCCGCAACACCATCAATGCTTCCGAACGCAACCAGCCCATCGGCGGCAATAAATACCTGAGCTTTTACGGGAAAGGCGGCATCGACTACTATATCGGCAAATTGGATGTGCTGAGCCTTTCCTACAAAGGCAGCGGAGGGCACGGCAGCAACAATTCCGACCTTTTCCGCACCCGCTTCTACGAAGCCTCGAATCCCGATTCCGTCCTCTACGCCTATAACCAGGAAGGCGATTCCCGTTTCGGCTACCAGAACCATAATGTGAACCTGAACTACGAACACACTTTCGATACCACCTTCAACCGAAAGCTCAGCATGAATTTCGACTTCATCCGGAACGAACGCTCCACGGCCGGCTCCAACTACGTGCGCTATTACCCGGGCGATTTCCTGAGCGGGACTCCGGTCTATTCGATGGGTTACGATGTGGATCAGCCGTTCAGCTCCAATATCTACAGCTTCAAGATGGACTATTCCCATCCGTTCAATATGCAGACTTCGCTCGAAGCCGGCATCAAGCTCAGTTACGCCGACAACAACACGGCTTCGTATTACCTGCAAAGCGACAGCAGCCGCATGGACGACCGCTACCTTTACGACGAGCTGATCGCGGCTGCCTATGTCATGGTCAACCATACCTTCAAGACCCGGACCACCCTGCAAGTAGGCGTCCGTGCCGAATACACCTACAGCCATGGCAACAACGTGGGCATGGATTCGGTCAACACCAGCCAGTACGCCCGGCCTTTCCCCAACGTGAGCATCAGCCAGCCTGTCGGCAACAAGAACCACCTGACCCTATCCTACCGTTATCGTCTCACCCGCCCGGATTATTCGGATCTGAACCCGTTCCAGGTGCGCTCCACCGCCACCCAGTACTATTGCGGGAACCCTTACCTGAAACCGGAATACTCCCATAACTTGGACCTGACCTATTCGTTCAACTACAAATTCTTCGCCACGCTGGGCTACATGCATGCCACTGGCGATCCGGAACAAATCAATTTCTACGATGAGAATTACAATACCTACACCCAGCCTATCAATGCAGGGGTGAACCAAGGAGTCACGCTAAGTCTCTCCACCAACCTGACTTTCTACAAGATATGGCGACTCATGGTCTTCGTGCACGGAGGCTACGGCCGGTCGGTCATCGATTATAACGAAACTCACCAGAAAAGCGATATCTTTGAAGGCAGCTATTGGATCAATACCGAAGTGGATGCCACGCCCAACCTGACTTTCTCGGCCTACAGCTGGGGGCAGCTCCCCAACCAAGGCAATTTCGAGTACAGCCCGGGCTTCTACGGGGGCGGCATCGGCATCAAGGCTTTCTTCCTGAAAAAGACCTTGACGCTCTCGGCCTCGTTCGATGTGATGTTCAACGATTACACGAGCCGTTCGGTCTATCCGGCGCTCAACGGCATGGAGAACATCAGCTATATGCGGATGGGCTTTGAAAAATACACCGGCTCGATCCGGCTCTCCTGGCGTTTTGGCAACAACAAGCTGATGAACCGTGCCCCGCGCCAGATCGGCGATGCGGAGGAATCCTCCCGATTGGGCGGAGGAAATACCGGCGGGGCTTCGACCGGCAGCGGCGGTCCAAGGTAAGCGGTGCTCCCAGGTAAACGGAAGCGAACCTGCACAACAAACCGTAGCGTCTTCGGCCATCCGGTACAATTGGCCTATACTGGTCTGCGGATACTACCGAAAACGCTTCGGTCAAACTTTCAAGAATACCCGACCCGGCCTCCTACAATCTTCTTCCGGAAATACGGCATGAAACCTTCCGAATTCCGCAAGAAAAACCACCACCGGGATCAGACGGGGAAAACTACCGAGGCTTAGCCGGTTCCAAGGCATCTGGCCCGCACACGCCTTGGCGACCTCGCTTAGGCATCGCCCCCTACGAACATGACATAATAAACGGGCATATAGGTTATTCCGCCTTTCTGAACGACCTTGGATTCGTTGGACAAAACAAAAGCTTGCTTGATATTGTAATCCTTCACGGCCAGAAACTTGTCCAAGGCACTATGCACAGTGTAATCCTTGCCCGATTTTATTTCCAAGGGAAGCACGGACAGACTGTCCGCATCATCCACTAGAAAATCCACTTCCCCGTTTTTCTTATTATCGTAATAATACAGCTTGCAGCCATGAGCCGCCAGTTCCTGCGCCACCACGGTTTCGTAAACCGAGCCTAAATTAACGCTTGGCAAATCCTGCAAAATAGCCTGTATATTGTTCTTATAGTACAAAGCCGTCAACAAACCCACATCGTTCAAGTACAGTTTCAACAAGTTCTTTCCCGAATTTTCCACCAAAGGATAGGTAGGAACACTAATGGCTTTCACCTCCAAAGACACCCCGGACGAGACCAGGTAATCAAATTCCTCCTCGTAATCGGACATGCGCTTTCCTTTCTTTCCCTCAATATCCTTTACCACCATCCGCTTCTTTTTATTTTCCAGATTGGAGGGAATCATCTCGTAAATCCGCCGAATCTTCAAACGGGTATGTTCCTGTTCGTATTTCGATGCATCTACACCGTAAAGAGCCATCGTGTCAGCCTGGATTTTCCTCATCTTCGCCACATTCTTCTCTTCCACAAAAACCTTCACCACCGCAGGAAGCCCGCCGGTAATCAAATATTTCTTGAACAAATCCAGCATCTTTCCATGCAAGGATTCCGACAAGGACTGACGCGCAATGAAACACTTCCTCATGGATTCCAAGGCCAACTCCCCTACGCCATTGGCAATCAAAAACTCTTCAAAATCCATCGGATACATCCGTTTGATTTCGATACTGCCCATCGGCAACGAAGATGTTTGCCGCAAAGCGATACCCAACAAGGATCCGCTTGCTATATAAGTAAACCTGCCATCCTCTTGCAAAAACTTCAGCAAGGCCAGCAGGTGGTCGTAGGCTTGAATCTCATCGATAAATACCAAAGTATTGCCTTTTTCCTTCATTTTGCTGCCAGCCACCACGCTCAACGCCAAATAGAAATCACTTACCGTCCGGGCTTCGGAAAAAATCCGGTTTCCCAAACGGTCTTCCTCCATGTTCAACTCTATGTAATTCTCATAGAGCTTCCGTCCCACTTGCCTAATGATGAAACTTTTCCCTATCTGACGCGCCCCTTCAACAACCAGAATTCGTTCGTTATTTCTTTTAAGATGATTTTCAATATACTGACTTATCTTTCGATACAGATCCATACACTTTTTCTATTTCTAATACCGCACAAATATACACTTTTCCTCAAAAATAACGAGCATAAATATACACTTTTCCCATAATTAAAACATATTAAAAACACACTTTTCCCACACGAATTGCAACAAGTTGTACCGGCTCGAAAAGTGGACACGGAAATCACGCCAAGCCTAAATGGAAAAGCCGAGGCAACCCGTCCTAAAAAGCGAAAGGCCTGGATCGAAATCCAAGCCTTCCGCCTTATGCCCCCATATTGAGTCTGGCACATAAATTCAATGTGCCGTAAATTAAAATGATTTAGAGCGGGCAGATGCAAGGCTCACGAGGCCGAGAAAAGCGGAGCGTACCTTTGTACGTGAGCATTTTCTCGGCCTCGCGTAACGCCGCAGATGCCCGCTCTAAATCATTTTAATACCCGAAGATGTCTTCCGTAGAAAGCACCCTAACCTTCCCCAGACTCTTCAAATACTTCATGTCCACATTCTTCTTGTTGCCGAGCACGGCACGGTCGAAAGTCTGGCCCTTGATGTATTTTTCCTGGAACGCCTTCACATCGTTCAAGGTCATGCCTTGGATCTTTTCATAGCTGAACTTGTTGGGATCTTCCGTCCAACCGAAACGCTTGGCATACAGGTAAGCAAAGAACACGTCTTCGCGCAAGGTACGATTGGTACGGTAGCTGTTCAAGGTGCTTTCCTTGGCCAAAGCAAAGGTGTTTTCCGACAAGGGCATGTTTTGCAGGATTTCATCCATCGCGGTCACAGCATCCTGCATCTTGTCGGTCTGCGTGCCGATGAATGTCTGGAACATGGCGTTCTTGTCAGGACGGGACGGAAGGCCGTAATAAGCGTACGACGTATAAGCCAAAGCACGGGCTTCGCGGATTTCCTGGAACACGATACCGCTCATACCGCCACCGAAATAGTTGTTGTACAATTCAATGGCAGGCACTTCATTCTTATCGTATTTCATACCTTTCATCAAGCTGGCGATATTGACCTGAGGCGCATCGTAATGAGCAAAGAACACGCTGCCGTCATTGTCGCGCATGTTGAATTCGTGCTTGGCAGGCATCGGCTTGAACGAAGCCGGCAAAGTATGGTGAGCCGCCAGCTTCTGGTTCAGGCTTTCCAGGCTTTCCGGACCGAAATACATGATGGTGTGTTCGTAGTTCTTCAGATCCTTGATCTTAGCCACCAAGACTTCCGGGTCGGTGCTTGCAATCTCGGCCGGAGTCAGTTCCCAGCGCAGGGGATTGTCTTCGCCATAAAGCGCGTAATTGGCCAGATGCTGCAAATTGGTAGTCTGATCCTTCTTGGCATCGTCCGCTATTTTCATCAAATCCTGCGCCAGGAAAGCGTAGCGCATCGGGTCGGCCTGCACGGAAGCAAGCAGATGTTCAAACAGTTCCAAAGAGGCATCGAAATTCTTGTCGATACCCGAAAGGGTCACATAAACCCGTTCTCCCGAAGCCGAAGCGCTATAGGTAGCGGCCAGCTTGTAGAACTCTTCCTGCAACTGCTCGGCCGTGTATTTGTCGGTTCCCAGGTAAGGCAGGTAATTGAAAGCCAGTTCCAACAACTTGTCATTGTAGCTGCCCATTTCATAAACATAATACAGCGTGAACAAGGGGTCGTCATCGTTATGCTTGTACAGCAAGTCCACTTTGTCCTGGTATTTGGACTGCTGCATGTCCTTGCTGAAATCCACGAACACCGGTGCGATGTCGGCCGGCTTGGAAGCTTGGATATCCTTCAGGAACTGGCTGGCAACATCCCGGTTGATTTCCAATGGCGTGATTTGCGGCTTGTCGATGCTGGTGAAATTGGGCATGCCTTCCAATTTGTAAATGACCGCATAGTTATTCATGTACTTGTTGGCGAAATCCACCACTTCCTGCTTGGTCACTTTCGAAAGACGGTCGATTCGGTTCACCACATCGTCCCAATCTTCATGGTTGTTGAACGCCGTCATCATCTGCATGGCACGGGAATTGTTGTCACGCAAAGCCTTGTACTGGCTCACCGTATAGTTGTCGACAATCGCCTTCAGCATTTCTTCGGAAAAATCCCCTTTCTTGAGCCTTTCCACCTGTTCCAGCATCAAATCCTTCACTTGATCCAATGTCTGGCCCTGGCGAGGCATACCGAAAGCCATCAGAATGCCATAGTCCGCCAACGACATGTTCATGCCCTGGGCAATCATCACTTTCTGCTGCTGGTTCAGGTTCACATCGAAAAGACCGGTCGAACCGTTCATCAACACGTTGGCCACCAAATCGGCCACGGCCACTTCCGGGTCGCGGGGCGAAGGCAGCGGCCAGCCCACGCAGATGTAAGCGGGATCCTGTCCCACAACGGTATCCAGGATATTGTGATCCAAAGGTTTTTCTTCTTCATATGTGAATTCGGGGAAGTCCTTGGCCTTCAACTGGCCGAAATACTTATCTACCAAAGCAATCGTCTTGTCCGGATCCAAATCGCCGACCATGACAACGGCCATGTTGTTAGGCACATAGTAGGTATCGAAGAAGTGCTTGATATTGACAATCGAAGGATTCTTGAGCTGTTCCGGGTCGCCGATAACGGTCTGCGTGCCATAGGGATGGTGCGGGAACAAAGCCGTGAACATCTTGTTCCACATCTGACGCATATCGCTCACCTGGTTCATATTGTATTCTTCGTACACGGTTTCCAGCTCGGTATGGAACAAACGGATTACCGGATTCTGGAAACGGTCGGCCTGGATCTTGGCCCAGTTTTCAATCTGGTTCGACGGAATGTCTTCCACATAGGCCGTGATGTCGTTGCTGGTGAAAGCGTTCGTCCCTTGCGAACCGATAGCGGCCATCAGCTTGTCGTATTCATTGGGAATCGCATAGGAAGCGGCGATCTGCGAAACGCTGTCTATCTTGGCATACAAAGCCTTGCGTTCGGCTTCGTCCGTGGTCTTGCGATAAACTTCAAACAGGTCTTCAATC
>JADIMZ010000127.1 GCA_017694335.1 Candidatus Pullibacteroides excrementavium | reverse complement strand
GTTGAACAGGTTCCTTACGAAATTTTCATCCAAGCCTTGGGTTCGGGCTTGGTTTAAAGCACGTTCTACCACTGCATTCCATCGGTCCATTTGCAAGACGGACAGGTTAGATGCCTTTTTGAGCTTGCCGATTTCCTCCACGAGCCGCATCCGTCGGCCAATCAATTGCACTAATTCATCGTCGATTTCGTCCAGAATGCAGCGGATCTGGGTCATTCTGGCTGTGCTTCCGTGCATGTCGCGGAATCGCAAGCCGGAAAGCAATTGCGCGAAAGCCTTCAAGTCCAATTGCTGCTTGGCATCGCTCAAGGCTTTTTCCGGTTCGGGGTGTATCTCTATCATCAGCCCGTCCATTTCCAAATCCACGCCAGTCTGCGCGATTGCCGCCACTAATTCTCGTTTGCCTCCGATATGGCTCGGGTCGCACAAAAGCGGGATATGCGGGCAGGAACGCTTCATTTCCACGGCTATTTCCCATAAAGGCGCATTGCGGTACGATGCTGAATTGTAAAGTCCGAAGCCCCGGTGGATGGCGCCGACAAGTCCTTTGCTGGCTGCGGCTACCCTTTCTACCGCGCCGCGCCATAAGCCTAAATCCGGGCTGATGGGGTTCTTGATCCAGATCGGCAGGCTGCATCCCTGCAAGGCCGAGGCGATTTCCTGCATCAAAAACGGATTGGAAGTGGTTCTGGCTCCGACCCATAGGATGTCGATGCCCGCATTCAAACAGCATTCCACATGATGTGCCGTGGCTACTTCGGTAGCGACTGTCAACCCGGATTCGGCTTTGATTTGTTGCAGCCATTCAAGGGCTTGCGTCCCGTAGCCATCAAATTCTCCCGGATGAGTGCGCGGTTTCCATGCTCCGGCTCGCAGGGCTTGGATTTTAAGACGGTTGGCCGAGTTCCATTGCCGGATAAAATCGGCAAGGGTTCGCAACTGGGAGAGGCTTTCTGCACTGCAAGGACCGGCAAAAATCCGGAAATAATCTTGTAATGTATTCTGGTTGTGCTTGTTGTCTTGCATGCTGCGTGTTTGAGGCCGTTTTTGCGGGATTCTGTTTTATGCGCTCCTTTTGGGGTTTGCAAGATGCAAATATACGTAGCTTTGTGATATTCATTGTGAAACATCGCATTTGCATTATCTTTGCAGCTCCAAAAATCATGCATTTTACTGAAATTTTAACAAAATGAATGCGTTACAGAGAAAAATGTCCTTGCTGGCTGCTTCGGTCGTGCTGTTGGGAAGCTCGTATGCCCAGGTTCTGCCGGATCCGGAAGCGGAATGCCTGCCGCCTTATTGCTTAGGGATAGGTGCGGTTGATGAAGCAGTTGCTGCGGATACCGCTGCCGCCTTATTGGCGGTGGTGGAGGATTTGAATATTGAAAAATGGGAGGATGCAGTTGTTAACGAGGAACAACTGTATTTTGGATTGGATTACGAAGATGTGATTCGCAACAGTCTTTTTGGCTCTCGTTGGGGCGTGAATCCGGAAGAGCCTTTTAGCGAGGTGAAGAATATGCTGAGCCTGGATAATATCCGCAATCCGGAGCTGTTGCGCAGGCGGCGGACCGAGCCGGCCACGCAGATCCAGACCTTGGCGCGTAACCTGCGCGTAGTGGACGGGAAAAAGGAAAAGCCGAAGAAGCAGCGCAAGCCGCTTATCAACCCCAAGGATTCGGTTTCCCGCTGGGCCTTCGATTTTACCGGCGGCATCAATCTGGCTCAGACTTCGTTGACCAATTGGTCGGCAGGGGGCGAGAGCTCGATTTCCGGGAACGGTCTTCTGGACATGAAGCTGGCCTACCGTCAGGGCGGTCATAAATGGGAAACCCGTTTGAATACCGAGTATGGTTTGGTTTATACCCGATCGGACGGTTTGAACAAGACTGTCGATAATTTCCTGATTTCGTCCCAGTACGGTTACGCGATTCCGGGAGGGCGTTTTTTCTATACAGCCATGGTGGATTTCCAGACGCAGTATGATCGAGGCTATTCCGAAGCCGGTGACAAAAAGGCAGGGAAAGACTATATTTCAAATTTCTTGTCCCCCGGTTATTTGAATGCATCTGTCGGTATGGAATACAAGTTAGGCGGGTTGTTTTCGGCCTATTTCTCTCCGGCAAGCAGCCGTACCACTTTTGTAGAAGACCAGTTCCTTGCCAATCAAGGGTTGTTCGGGGTCGATTCCGGGCAGAATGTCAAGTTCGAAGTCGGTATGAGCTTGAAGACCGCTTTGTCTTGGACTTTCTGGAAAAACATGACCCTGAAGACCGATGCCACCTTCTTTACTCCCTACAGTTCTGATTTCGGGAATATCGTTGTGGATTGGAACGTGCAGATTGAAATGCAGGTGAACTCCGTGTTCAAGGCTATGATTGGGACATCGCTCAAATACGACGACAATGTGGACTGGGTGGATGCCGAAGGCGTGAACCGCGGGCCGAAAGTCCAGTTCCGGGAGATGATTACCGTGGGGATTGGGTATACGTTTGGGTATAAGTCTAAGCGGATGGCCGCCGAATAATTTTCATGTGAAAAGGGGCAATCTACGTCGTTGCGAGCCTTGGCCAAGTCGGTCACATACTTCAGTATGCTCCCTCCTTGTCCTTCGGCTCGAGGCCTCGTATCTTGCCCCTTTTTCGGCTCTATAAGCCAAGCCGTTTGAATTCCTCGATTCGCTTTTTGGGGTCGGGGGCGGAAAAGACCGCATTGCCCGCTACCAAGGCGTTGGCACCGCAGCTCAATAGTTTTGGCGTGTTTTCCAAGCTGACCCCGCCGTCTACTTCTATGATGAGGTTTCGGTTGTATTTTTCTTTGAGCCGAGCCGTTTCTTCGATTTTCCGGTAGGAACTTTCAATAAACTTCTGGCCTCCGAATCCCGGGTTCACGCTCATGATTAGAACCAGGTCGGCGTATTCCACGATGTCTTCCAGCATGCAAACCGGCGTATGCGGATTGATGGAGACCCCGGCTTTCATCCCGGCTTGCCGGATAGCAGCCAAGGTCCGGTTCAGATGCCGGCAGGCTTCTTCGTGGACGGTCAGGATGTCGGCACCTGCGTCTTTGAATCCTTGGATATAGCGGTCGGGATCCATGATCATCAGGTGTACGTCAAGCGGTTTCTTGGCATGTTTCTTGATGGCCTTGACCACCGGCTGGCCTATTGTGATATTGGGAACGAACATCCCGTCCATCACATCGATATGGAACCAGTCGGCTTGGGAATCGTTAATCATTTCCACGGCCTGCTGCAGGTTGGCGAAGTCGGCCGAAAGCAAAGAAGGTGAAAGAATGAAGTCCATGTCTTTTTGTTTTGGAACTATGGCTGGATTTTGTCGGATGGGTCCGCTGCCGGGTGATACCATCCTGGCAAACCGGTTGCTTTAGAGCCGCGAAGATAAGAAATGTGGGGAAAACAATGTGGTTAAATTCAAAACCTTACCTTGGTGTCGGCAAAAAGATTTGTACGGGAGGGGGAGAATGCCTATTTTTGTCGGCTTTTCGTTATTGCCGGTATTTCCCCCGTCCGGCATCGACTGTGAAAACCAAAAAAACGATATATGGTAAGTTTAGCAAATGCGGCCAGGCATGAAGCCAGCTTGGAAATGGCCAAGTTCCTTTTACAGATACGTGCTGTCAAACTGAACAACAAGGAACCCTTCACTTGGGCATCGGGCCGTAAGTCGCCTATCTATTGCGACAACCGGGTCACGCTTTCCTATCCGCATGTCCGCAATTTCATCCGTCAGGAGTTTGTCAATCTTATCGAAGAACATATTGGACCGGTGGATGCGGTGGCTGGCGTGGCTACCGGCGGGATTCCGCAGGGGGCTTTGGTGGCGCAGGAACTGGGACTTCCTTTTGTTTATGTGCGTTCCGAAGCCAAGAATCATGGAATGGGTAACCAAATCGAGGGCGTGATTGAATCCGGCAAGACGGTGGTCGTGGTGGAAGACTTGGTTTCGACCGGGAAGAGCAGCCTTTTGGCGGTGGATGCCTTGCGGGCGCATGGCTGCGTGGTCAAAGGCATGGTGGCGGTGTTCACCTATGGTCTGGACGTGGCTGCCAAGAATTTCGAGCAGGCCAAGATGCCTCTGTACACCTTGACGAACTATGATGATTTGATTGAATGCGCGGTGAACCTGGATATGCTGAATCGTTCCGAGCTGGATTCGCTTAGGGAATGGCGGCAGAATCCGGAAAAATGGTCAGAAGACCACATGGGCGCTTGCTAAGATAGGGTTAAGACCTGGGGGAGGCTTGGACTTTTTAGGGAGGCCTTCGTCAGGTTGATTGCCGTTTTGATGGGAGCATGTGGGGAGAAAGAACTTTAAAGATTATATTAGCAAATGAAAGTCAGCAGTGATAAATTACAGGTGAATGGCGACCCGTCCATAGCCTACCGCCGTATTTCCAATTTTTCCGAGCTGGGCGGCATGATGCCTTCGCAGGTGCAGGGATGGACGGCTACCGAGAATACCTGTTCGTTCAATGTAGGAGGGATGGCTCAGGTGAACATGAAGATTGCCCAGAAGGTGGAGCCGAGCTTGGTGGTGATTACTTCGGACGAGGGAACGCCTTTCAATTTCACCTTGGCTATTCATCTCACGCCGGGTGTGGGAAGCTTTACCTCGCAGGTAGAGGCCGAGGTGGGTGTCAATCTGGTGATGGGGGCTATGATTAAAGGCCAGATGCAGAAGTTCGTCGATACGATGAACCAGCAGATCAAGGCTTTTACTGAGTCTCAGATGTAAGTTTTTTACGTTGCCCCGGTTTCAGGGGCGGATATTTTTATGGCTCGCGGGATTTTGCTTGTGCGGTAAGGGTCTTGCGAGCCGTATTTTTTTTGAGTTGTATTCTTTGATTTCCATTGTTTTATAAGTCGAAAATAAGATTATGAGCCGCAAACGCAAGAACGAACCCAATAAGGTTCTGACCGATATACGGATAGAGAAAGCCGCCGCCGAAGGCAATTCTTTGGCGCATGTGGACGGCAAGGTGCTTTTTGTCTCCTATTCCGCGCCGGGCGATTTGGCGGATGTGGAAGTGATTCGCCAGAAGTCAGGCTATATGCAAGGGCGGATTGCGGCTCTCAAGGAGGCTTCTCCTTTGCGGGAGCAGCCTTTCTGCGAGCATTTCGGGCTTTGCGGCGGTTGCAAGTGGCAGCATCTGCAATATCAGGAACAGTTGCGGCAGAAGCAAGCGCAAGTGCGTGATAATCTGGAACGTATAGGAAAGGTGGGGCTGCCAGACGAATGCCCGATCATAGGAGCGGAATCTAATCGGTATTACCGGAACAAATTGGAGTTCACCTTTGCCGTGAAGCGTTGGCTGAGTAATGAGGAAGTGGCTTCGGGAGAAGCGATGAGCGAGGCCGACCGTCAGGGCTTGGGATTCCACCTGGCCGGGAAGTTCGACAAGGTCTTGGACTTGAAGCATTGCTGGCTTCAGCCGGAGCCTTCCAATGAAATCCGGCTTTTTGTCAAGAAAACAGCGCAGGAATTAGGTTTGACTTTCTATGATGTCCGTGCCCGTCAAGGGTATATGCGCAATCTGATGATTCGCAACACCTCTGCAGGGCAGTTCATGTTGGTGGTGATTATCGGTGCGGAGCCTACGCCGGCTTTCGAGACCTTGATGCGCCGGGTGGCGGAGGCTTTTCCGTGCATTACCAGCTTGATGTATGCGGTCAATACCAAGACCAACGACAGCATGGCCGACTTGGAGATGCGTTTGTTCGCAGGCGAGCCGTTCATCACGATGACGATGCCGGCTTACCGTTCGGATGAAGCGGAATTGAAGTTCCGGGTCGGGCCGAAGTCGTTTTACCAAACCAATACGGCGCAGGCGGCGCGTCTTTACCGTCTGGCTGCCGACTTCGCGCAGGTACGGCCCGATGAGTTGGTGTATGACTTATATACCGGCACGGGGACGATTGCCAATTACGTGGCGCGTTCGGTGCGGAAGGTGATCGGCATCGAGTATGTGGAAGATGCGGTGCGCGATGCCCGGGTCAATTCGGACTTGAACGGGATTTCCAATACCGAGTTTTTTGCCGGGGATATGGCGGCGGTGTTCAATGCGGGTTTCGTGCAGGAACACGGGGTGCCGGATGTGATTATCACCGATCCTCCCCGGGAAGGGATGCATGAGAAGGTGGTGGAATGCCTGATGGACGATGCCTTGTTCGGGCAGCGTTTGCGGCGTATTGTCTATGTGAGCTGCAATTCGGCCACGCAGGCGAGGGATTTGCAGCGGATGGATGCCAAGTACCGGGTGGTGAAGCAGGCGGCGGTGGATATGTTTCCGCATACCGATCATGTGGAGAGCGTGGTTTTGCTGGAACGCCGGGATTAATTCTTTTCGGGCTGTGTATAGCGGGCGTTTCCTTGCTTGGGTTATTCGTAAATTGTAGCAGACAATGGGAAAACGGAATTTCTTTACTGAGTTCGGCCGGGGTGTGAAGGCCTACGGTCTGGCGTTCAAGATGCTGTTCACATCTCGTTTCGCCTGGTTCATGATATTCCCGGTTCTGGCGTGGATTCTGTTTTTCTGCTTGGGGGGCTTGCTGGTGGGGTGGCTGGGCAATCCGGTGGAGGAGTGGATTCATGAAGGTATCACGAATTGGGTCGGCAATATCGCTTGGCTGCATAATGCCGGAGCGGTGGTGGCGTTTATTTTCCGGGTGCTGATTCGTTTCGCTTATTTCATGCTGTTTTTATCTGTTGGAGGCTACTTGATTCTGATAGTGTTGTCTCCCATTTATTCCTGGCTCAGCGAACGGACGGAAACGGCTCTGACCGGCAAGGAATACCCTTTCCGTCTCGGGCGTTTCTTGCGGGAAATGCTGCGGGGCATCCTGATTGCCATTCGGAACACCTTTTTTCAGCTTTTGGTCACGGTAATCCTGATGCTGATGTCTTTCATTCCTTTGATTGGCCTGCTGACCCCATTCCTGCTGTTCCTGAGTTCGGCTTATTTCTACGGTTTTTCTTTTGTGGACTATACGATAGAGCGTCGTTATCTGTTGGTGCGTGAGAGCGTGAGCTATGTGAACCGGAATATCGGTTTCGTGATGGGAATCGGCTTGCCTTTCGCGGCGGCGCTTCTGCTGCCTTGGGGTCAGTTCCTGGTCTGCGGTTTCGTTTCCTTGGCTTCGGTGATGGCCGCCACGGTAGCGGTTTGCGAAAACGACTCGAAGACGCTTCCTTCGGAGCAAACGTGTTCGGCAACCAAGTCCGCGCAGGAGTGCGGGACCGACCCGAAGACGCTTCCCCCGTCGCAAGCATAGTTTTTTCAGAAATAGATTCTGGAACGGTGGAAGATATGTGAGGGTTTTATTCCCCCACAATCTCTTCCACGGCATCCAGCAACGGATCCACGCTTACTTCCGAGCCTACGGCCTGCTGCATCCAGATTTGCGGGGTCAAGCGGCCTAAAGTGTAAATCCGCTTCAATTCAGAGGCGAACTCGGCCTTGGATTTTGCTTTTGCCAAATGGCTTTCCAGCTGGTATTCGATGATATGGCCGAAAGGATAGTTGGGCAGGTACATCGGCGAATTGATCATGTGCGAATAGACAGCCAAGAGCGGCGAATCGTGCGTGCCTAAGACCGGTTCGTAATATTGGTTCCATACCTCTTTGGCGATGCCGACTACCGCGTCCCGCAAGGCTTCCGCCGTGGCATCCGGATGTTCGTACAGCCATTGCCAGGTGTACATGTCCACCAAGGCCACGCCCATGATTTCGTAAGCGCCCCAGAAGATATCCAAGGTGGTATTGTCGTCTATTTTCTGGTCGAAGCCCAGGAGCTGCAAGTCCCGTTTCTGGAAGATGAACGCCAAAGCCTCGGTAAAGGCCGTGTTCGGTACGCCGCTCAGCATGTAATGGTCGATGGTGTACAAATCCAGCGTCTGTTCCACATTGTGGCCGAACTCATGCACGGCAATGTTGTAGCCTTTGTAGTCCATGCCCTCTTTCCCGATGCGGGTACGCAGACGGGCGGGTTCCCAGCGGCCTTGCGCCCCCCAGGCATGGCCCGAGCCACGGGCGTTGTCAACCACAATACGGTCGGCAATGTATTTGGCATCTTCCGCGCTGAAGCCCAGATCCCGCAAAATGCGCGGCATATCGGCGGCAAAAGCATCCGTGTCCGGGTATTTGGCGCGGGTCAGTTGGGTCAGTTCGTCTTCCGGCATCGAGGAACGGCTCTTGAAACCGTCATACCAGATATCGTAAGGCCTCAAATCCCGGCCCAAGCGCGTCTTAATCAGTTCGGCCACCTGTTTTACCTGTTCGGAGGAAATCATCCGGATGAACAGTTGTTCTATGTCTTGCGCCGATACTTCCATGCTCTTTTCGAAATTGCGGGCAATCCCCGTGGGCAGTGCCGGGCTGTAGCGGTCTATTTGTTGTTCAACGTGGAACATGTCCAAGATATGGCTGTAGCGGGCTGCACCTTCCGCTTGGAGGTTCACTTCCTTGCCATTCTGGTAGGTCTTGTTGGAATACGGCGCCCAGTCGTAGGCCGGGTTGTTGACCACTTTAGCCGGGATGCTCTGATCCACAATCCGCAGCATCACTTGGTAGATCATCTCTTGTTTCTCGTGCGCGTCAGGAACATCGGCGTAGTTCGATTTGAGTTCGTCGCGGAGGTTCCAGTGCGAGAGCAGCACCATGTCTTCGGGGAAAAGGCGGCGGCCGTCATCGGTCAGCAAGTGGCCCATCATGATGTTGTACGAAGCTATGTAGCTTTCCGATTCGCTCAATACCTTGGCTTGCTCGGCTTGGATTTTAGCCGGGATACGGGTCGTGAACTGGTCTCCCATCCGGGCGTAGGCCCATTCCAGGCGATTCCAGTCCTTCCCTAAGGTGTTCTTTTCCTGCAAGGTGTAAAACGGGAAATTCAGAATCGTGATAAAGGCGGTCTTGTTGGCGAAAAGGTCGTCCGAAAGGTGGGAATAGGGATTGAAACCGGCCAGGATATAATCGATTTCCGTCGGTTCGGGCCCGGCTAAATGGATCGGGGACTGGAGACGGACCGCTACTTGGTTGGAGGTGCCGTAAAAAATCTCGAAAGCGGTTGACAGTTTGTCGAAGAGGGTTTTCCTGGCTTCCGGGTCGGAAAGGTAATTTTCTTTGGCAAAGTCCTTGAACTCCTGTTCGCTGCCGTCTTCGCTTTCCCATAAGGCCGCGGCTTGCGCCACGCCTTTTTCCACCAAAGTCCGGTCGGCTTCCGGTTGTTCTTCCATGATGGCTTCCACGGTCTGCTGTACCGTGTTTTCGGAAATATTGCTCATTTTTTTTTCCGTGTTGGTGCTGTTCTGGCATCCTCCCAGGACGATGGCCGCCACCAAGAGGAGAAGGGGTTTGATTTTATTCATTTTTTTAGTGTGTTTCTGTTTTTTCTTGGGCAGTTTTTTGCAATGCCGACCGGGGCAGGCGGTTTGCCGGGTTTTATGCGCTTCATCGACACTTATTCTTGCGTGCTTATATACTTTTGATTCCGGCTTGTCGGGGTGTCCGGCTCGGTCATGCGGAGCTTCCCTGCAGCTATCAACGGGTCGATGTAAGTGTGCTTGAAGCTTTCTCGGTCTTTTAGTCCGGTAAGTTCCAATATTTCGGTGAAGGATTTTGCTTCTTGGCAGAATGATAGGATTTGCTGCATTCTTTGCTCCTTCTTGTCGGGTTTTCTTGTCGGGTTTTCTTGTCGGGTTTTCTTGCCGGGTTTTCTTGTGATTCGTTGGTTATGAATGGTTTTTCTTGTCCGGTTTTCTTGTCCGGTTTTCCTATCGGCATTGATAGGACTACGTAATCGGGGCGTGTCTCTTCCCTCACGCTTGGATTGGGCCATCCGAGGAAATGCCAGCCGCTCATAATCTTGTCCACACCGCTTCCGGCTTTTTCTGCACGTCCAAGCCGCATGAACATCTTTTGCAGTATCGGATTGCGGCAGTTGGTTTCTTTCTCGCTCATGGATCGCAATGGAAACTTTTCTTTTTGCAATGATATTGATTTTTGGTGAAATGGCAATCATTGGTTCAGCGGATTTCTTTCATCTCCCATCAAACCGAAAAAGCATAATATCAAATACAACGGCAAGAGTCCAAAGATGGTACTGCCAATAATTCCCTTCCAAGTGGGTATTTTTCTGGCACAGCCGATTAAAAACTGGTTAGTGCTATGCCGACTATCAGGATTGTTATGGATAAGAAAATTTCCATGGTTTTCTAGGTTTTATGAGTGGTGAAAACGGCACTCGTCTTTAGTTTATATTAAAATTTCAGCATTTTGCGTCGGTAATCAAGCGATTGCCAATATTCTTTCTGTAACTCTGGAGACAGAAATGAATTATCCAGCAGTTCCTTTGCTTTGGGTTGTTCCGTAGCAAACAAGTCTATCTCTTGTTTTATTACTTTTTCGGGAAGCCCGATCCGTTTTCCGAACTCTTCAAAATCGGCACGTCCGATGGTACGGATGTCGCTAAAATTCATTCCTTCTTTGAACAACCCATTATCAAGGGCGAATATGCGAGGTTCTCTCAATTGCAAGGATGTGTTGATTAAGTCGTAGGCAGGCGCGAGCCGGAATTCTCCATTGCGTTCGATTAGCGAAAAGTTCTTCAAATGGGCATCATCGTTCAGCGTGATGAAATTGAATAATATCAAGCGGAAGAAACGGCGAATATCAATCAATGCCGCCTTTACGTACTGATGAATTATTTCAGCGCATTCTTCATAGCTGGCTTTGGCATATTTGTAATTCGGGCCTGCGTTGTCTTTGGAATATCCAAGCAAGGCGGCAAAATCCTCTTGTTTGTATTTTCCTTTTTCGTGTACGTCGAAACGGCGAGTGATGTATGCTGGACTGCCGTTTTCAAAAAAGCATAGTCCATTGGCGGCTGTTTCGATGCCAAATACCTGAGATGCAATCTGCATGCTTACGTGTTCATTGGCGGCGCAAAAATCCCGGTTGATGATTTGATAGCCTGTAGGGCGCGGTTTCAGGATAAACGTGCCTTGTTCATTTTCTCTGGAGTAACGCAATGTTTTATTGCTTACTATGACGGAGAATTTGGCTTGTACGCCGGAAAGTGATATGCGACCAATATTCTTGATGGCTTCTGCTGTTTCTTTTGCATCCGAATCCGGGCTTGGTTCTGAAAAGATATGCGAAACGGCTTGGCCGTCAAATAAAATTTTTTGAGCCAAAGGTGAGTACGTATTGTATCCTCTTTGCAAGGTTGATGGGCAAATATTCAATGGATTCATGGTTCGATAGGCTTTACGGTGATGGCTCCGATGGTATCGAATTGACATGTGTGCAACAGTATGCCAAAGTCGTCTTCGGCATCTATGTGGAGGAGTTGCGATTGGATTTTCCGGTTTTCACCTTCTGACAGCATGTTGGAGAATGCCGGGAAAAGGTAGGGCGAGCGGTACGGTTCCGCTTGGAGCGGGAGGCTCAAGCTTATTGCTTCGTTGTTTTCATTCAGCAGATAGGCCTTGTCATAAACGAATGTAAAATTCTGTTTGTCGGTTTCGGTTAGGATACCGGCCTTTATTCCATGCAGATATACTTCGCACTGTCTCATGTTGTCAATCTTTTAATTGGGTGGTGAGTTGAAGGCCGAGCACATGGCAGATGGAGAGCAGGGTTTCAATTTGCGGATTGCCTGTCCCGCGCTCCACGGCCACAATGGTATTGATGCTTACATCGGCCAAATCGGCTACTTCCTGCTGGGTGACTTTCAGTGCCTGCCTTCGCGCTTTTATCTGTGCCCCTAAATCTTTTGTATTCACAATATATTGGTGTTTTCTGCAAAAATAGAAATTTGGAGTTGTGTTGGCAAATAAAAATCATATTATATTGTGAATTCTGCCTTGTTTGCGGGGGTGGGAAAGTATTTGAGAAATAAAATCACATTCTGTTGTGATTTTTGATGCCTTATACAGGTGCTGCCCTCCTCGTGTCTCTGCATGAAAAACAACGCCGGGACGGTCGATAAACCGCCCCGGCGTTTGAGAAAGCGTCATCCGGAATTTGATGTATGCGCAATTATTTGCGAAATGCTCAAATAAAGTGTTCCAAGAACAGGCATCACTTGAGCGTGGCGCACATCTCCCGGAATCAAGCCAGTCCGTGCACCTAATCCTCGTCCTCGTCCTTGTATTCCTTGAGCAGTTTTTCCTGGACATCGCCCGGAACCAGCTCGTAGCTGCTGAACTGCATCGTGAACGAAGCCCGGCCGCCGGTGATGGAGCTTAGCGCCGTAGCAAAATTCGACATCTCCTTCAGAGGCACCTTGGCCAGAAGCTTTTCATAGCCCTTTTCACTGTTCATGCCGCTGATGATAGCCCTGCGTCCCTGGAGGTCGCCCATCACATCGCCCAGGTAATCCTGAGGCACATCCACTTCCACATCGTAAACCGGCTCCAGGATCTTCGGGTCGGCTTCGCGGAAAGCCGTGCTGAACGCATGGCGGCCCGCAATCATGAACGAGATTTCATTGCTGTCCACCGGGTGCATCTTGCCATCATAGACAATGACCCGTACATCGCGGGCATACGAACCCGTCAGAGGCCCCTGTTCCATGCGCGAGAGAATCCCTTTGAGGATAGCCGGCAAGAAGCGGGCATCGATAGCCCCACCCACAATGCTGTTGACGAATACCAATTTTCCGCCCCATTCCAGATTGATAGTCTGGGTATCGCGCACATTCACCTTGAATTCCTGACCCTTGAAACGGTACGAACTCGGCGCCGGCATCCCTTCGTAATACGGTTCTACAATCAGATGCACCTCGCCGAACTGCCCGGCACCGCCCGACTGCTTCTTGTGACGGTAATCGGCCCGTGCCGCCTTGGTGATAGTTTCCCGGTAAGGAATCTTGGGTTCATAGAACTGCACCGGAATCTTGTCGTTGTTCTCGATACGCCATTTGAGCGTGCGCAGGTGGAATTCCCCTTGGCCGGAAATAATCGTCTGCTTGAGTTCCTTCGACTGTTCGATAATCCAAGTCGGGTCTTCTTCGTGCATACGGAACAATACTTCCATCATCTTTTCCGCATCCGCCTCGTTGGCCGGCTTGATCGCCTGACGGTATTTCGGTTCAGGGTATCTGATGAAGTTGAATCGATATTCGCAGTCCTTGCTGTTGAGCGTGTTGCCCCGATGCACGTCCTTCATCTTCACTGTGGCCCCGATGTCGCCCGCTTTCAATTCGCTCACTTCTTCCCGGTTCTGTCCGGCAATCGTGAAGAGCTGCGCCATTCTTTCTTTGGAGCCACGATCGGCGTTGATCAAGTCGTCTCCCGCATGGACCGTGCCCGAAATCACCTTGAAATAAGCCACCTGGCCGATATGCGGCTCGATGCTGGTCTTGAAGACGAACAGGCTGGTCGGACCGTTGGAATCGGGCGTCACTTCTACGCCGTCCACCGTGACCGGACGCGGCATCTTGTCCGCGCAGGGAACCACGTTGCCCAGGAATTCCATCGTGCGGCGAACGCACATGTCGCGACCCGCGCAGACGCAGAATACCGGGAACATGCCCCTTGTCACCAAACCGGCGCGGATACCGGCACGCATGTCGTCCTCGCTCAATGAACCTTCATCAAAAAACTTCTCCATCAAGGCGTCGTCATGCTCGGCAGCCGCTTCCACCAAAGCCTTGTGCAGTTCCATCGCCTTTTCCCTTTCCGAATCGGGAATCGGCAATGCCTCGGGCACCCCGCCCTCCGGTTTCCATTGGTACATCTTCATTTTCAGCACGTCCACTACCGCGTTGAATGAAGGACCTACCATGACCGGGTACTGGATTTGCACGATCCGGTTTCCCCATTGTTCGCGCAGCTGGTGCACGGTTCCGTCGTAATCCGCTTTTTCATGGTCCAACTGGTTGACAATGAAGATGACAGGCTTGTGGAATTTTTCTGTATAACGGAACTGGTTCAGCGTGCCCACTTCCACTCCGTACTGGGCATTGAGCACCATCAAAGCGGTGTCGGTCACGTTCATGGCCGAAACGCTGGCGCCGATAAAATCGTCCGAACCGGGGCAGTCTATGAAATTGAGCTTGCGATCCTGCCATGGCACGCTGAAAACCGTAGAGAAAACCGAATAACCGTATTCTTTTTCAACAGGGAAATAGTCGCTTACCGTATTCTTGTTTTCCACGCTGCCCCGGCGTTTGATGATTCCGCCTTCATAAAGAAAAGCTTCGGCGAGCGTGGTTTTTCCTGATCCCGAACTGCCTACGATGGCAATGTTTTTGATTTCGTCTGTTTGATAAACCTTCATGGCATCTGAATTTTAGTTATTTTTAAGTTGTTTCGTGAATGTCGCGTTTCATGGCTTTCCGCGCCCACCGCAAGAAAGACGCAAAGTCCTCTTCTTCCGGTCGGAAACAACGTTCGGCCTGCTTGTAGAAATATTCTCTTTCCTTTAGTTTGTTTTTGACAAAAAATGAAATTTCTTCCGTCTTCATGCCGTTGAGGAGCGGACGTTCTGCACGGTTTTCAGGAATCAGAAGCCGTTGGATAAGAATCTCTTCCGGTACATCGATGTAAACCGTGATTCCATCCTGGCACATGTACTCCATGTTTTCTTCCCTGCATGGCAGCCCGCCTCCGGTCACCACTACGCAAGCTTCGTCGGGGAGGCTTCGAATCAAGAGGCTTTCCGCTTCCCGGAACCATGTTTCACCCCGTTGGGCGAAAATTTCCGGGACGGACATCCCCGTTTGCTGCTCGATGCATAGGTCCGTATCGTAAAGAGGGCAATCCAGCAGAGCGGAAAGCCGCCTTCCCAGCTGGCTTTTTCCTGAAGCCATGAAGCCGACCAAGTAAAGCTTCCGCCCATTGTCGTTGCGCTGCCCGGCTTTTCGGACTTTTGTTATACGCTTGGGTTCAAGTTCCGGTTCAAACTCAAGATCCGTTTTCCGCTCCGTCCCGGACACCATCGGCTAATCTTCCATGTAGCGGTCGCATACGCCCGGCCAATCAACCAGTTTCCAGAAGTCGGCAATGTAATCCGGACGACGGTTCTGCTTGTCTAAATAATAGGCGTGTTCCCAGACATCGATGACCAATAACGGCTCTTTCCCGTCCCGGATCGGGTTTCCGGCATTCGGTGTGGCGATGATTTCCAATCCGTCTTCACCTTCGGCCAGCCATACCCAGCCCGAGCCGAACAAGCCCGCTGCTGCCGCCGAGAAAGCCTTCTTGAAGTCCTCGAACGAACTCCATTTCCCGCAAATCGCCTCTAAGAGTTCTCCTGTTGGTTCGCCGCCCCCTTGCGGGCTGAGGCAGTTCCAATAGAAAGTATGATTCCAGACCTGGGCCGCATTATTGTACAGTCCGCCTTCGGCCTTTTCGATGATTTCTTCCAAACCGGCATCGGCAAACGGCGTGCCTTCCTTGAGTTTGTTCAGATTGTCCACATACGCCTTGTGGTGCTTGCCGTAATGGAAAGAAAGCGTCTGAGCCGAAATCATCGGTTCCAAGGCGTTTTCCGCATACGGCAGGGGAGGTAATTGAAAAGTCATATCTGTAAAAGTTTTTGTTGTTTTCTTCGGTCACGTTCCGTAAAGTTACAAATAAAAACGTCAGATTCGACAGTCCGCTTCTTTTTTTTGTGAATTTTTTTTCGGGAATGAAGCCGGGGAAAGCTTTCAGAAGCCCTGTTCCGGCAGCTGAAAAGCCCCTTTACGGAACTTGCATTGAAGAAAAAGTGTTTGCCGCCGGGAGGAGAGCAGGGACGCCTCCGGACCGCATTCGCCATAAAGAAAAAGGCGGCACTTTCCAGCACCGCCTTCTGATTTATTCTTGAATATCCGCCCTTAATCCTCCGGGTTTACGTTGACCGGTTTGCTTTCGTTGGCTTCCGGCAGAGCAACCGGTACCGACTCCGGTACCGCGCTCTTCTTTTTGCGATGAGGAAGGGCTGCCAGAACTCCGGGAGGGATGATCTTTTTCTTGCGTCCTCTGCGTTTAGGCTCTTTTACTTCAACTTTTTTCGCTTTTGCAGGCCGTCCTCTGCGCTTCGGTGTGGCATTCTCCATCGTCATGTCCGAAATCTTTTCTGCTTTCGGCTTGCGCCCCCGACGTTTCGGTTCGGCAGACGTTTCGGCCGCTGCCGCTTTGGCTTTGCGCCCTTGGCGCTTGGATTCGCCTACTACAATCGTTTTTGCCGCTGTTGCCTTCGGCTTGCGTCCCCGGCGTTTGGGTTCGGTGGCAACCGCAGCGATGGCGGCCGCTTCTTCCATGCCGGCTTCTTCTATGGATTTTTTCCGACCACGGCCTTTCTTGGGGGCAGGCGCAGCCTGTTCCTTATGCCATTTTTCCGCTTTCTTGTAACGCTCCAGACCCATCGGTTCCAACGAAATGGCCTGATGCGGCAAGCTCAGCAGCTGGCTTACCCCTTCTGTCTTGAGGTTCTTGCGGTCGATGGCCAACGAGGCGCTGTTATCGTAATCGGTAGGTTCGGTATAAGTGGTGATTACCCCTTCAAAGTTCCGCAGGATAGCCTTTCCGCCACCCAAGGAAATCAGGTATTGCGGCATCACCGGAATCTTTCCGCCGCCACCGGGAGCGTCCACCACGAAAGTAGGAACGGCAAAACCCGAAACATGGCCGCGCAAGCCCTCGATGATTTCGATACCCTTGCTGACCGGCGTGCGGAAATGCTCCAGACCCATCGAAAGGTCGCACTGATAAATATAATAAGGACGGACCCGGATTTTCACCAAGCCGCATACCAAAGCCTTCATTGTGCTCACCGAGTCGTTGACCCCGCGGAGCAGCACGCTCTGGTTGCCCAAGGGAATACCCGCATTAGCCAGACGGGCGCAAGCCGCCGCGCTTTCCTCGGTGATTTCGTTAGGATGGTTGAAGTGCGTGTTGAGCCAGATCGGATGGTATTTCTTGAGCATGTTGACCAGCTCTGGCGTGATACGTTGCGGGCAAACCACCGGCACGCGGCTTCCGATACGGATCACTTCCACATGCTTGATGGCACGCAGACGCTTGATGATGTATTCCAGTTTGGCATCCGATACCAACAGGGCATCGCCCCCTGAAAGCAATACGTCCCGCACTTGCGGCGTTTTTTCGATGTATTCGATAGCCTTTTCGATCCGATCCTTGGGACTGGCGCAGTCATGCTGCCCGGCAAAACGGCGACGTGTGCAATGACGGCAGTACATGGAGCATTGGTCGGTAATCAGCATCAGCACGCGGTCCGGATAACGGTGCGTCAGGCCCGGAGTGGGCGAGTCCACATCTTCGTGCAAGGGATCCAGCAAATCGGCATCCGACACATGGGTCTCGGCTGCCGTGGGAATCGCCTGCTTGCGGACAGGGTCGTTGGGATCCTTGGGGTCGATCAAGCTCAAGTAATAGGGCGTGATAGCCATGCGCAAGGTCTCCAAGGTCTTCTTGATGCCTGCTTCTTCGTTCTTAGTCAGTTTTATGTACTTTTTGAGGTCTTCCAGCGTTTCGATGCGATTCTTGACCTGCCACTTCCAATCGTTCCACTGAGCGTCGGTAACTTTCGGAAACAACTCTTTTCTTCTGCTTTTCATTTTACACTAGTCTATGTCCGGAGAATATGAAAGAAGTAAATGTGCCAAATTGCAATTAAATCGAGCAATTTCAGACATTCTTTTAGGCGTTTCAGAACGGGTGAGACGCGAGGCGCGAGCCGTAGGCCGGGGAGGGAGCGTACTTTTGGGTACGTGACCGACCCGGCCAAGGCTCGCAACAAAGCGGATGGCCCGTTATCAAACGCCTATGCGTAGAGTTCAGTAAAAATATCCCTCAAAGCCTTGCACTCCCGCAGCTCCTGCAACGTGATTTCAGCATGGCCCTTGGTATAGCCGTTGCCCACGATCATCGTCACATCCTTGCCCACGCCTTCAGCGCCCAAAGCGGCTTTGGTGAAGGAAGTGGCCATCGAGAAGAAGTAAACCAGACCGTCGTCCTTGGTGCAGAGGATGCTGGTCATTTCCGTGTTTTCGATGTTCACATTGTTGATGCAGATGTCGCAAAGCTCGCCCTTGGTCAGTTCCATGATTTTTTCGTAAACCGGAACCGGCTGGGTGGCATCGGCGGAGAACACATAGTCGCAGAAGCCGAGCTTTTGCAGACGTTCGGTGCTCTTCTGGCTGTGGCACAGACCGATTACCTTGCCCGTTACCCCAGCGCGTTTCTTGGCTTCGTAGCAGCAGAGCATACCGCTCTTTCCGCCCGCACCGATAATCAGCACGGTATCGCCCGGTTTCACCAATTTGGCCGTCTGGGCAGGCGCACCGGCCACATCCAATGCCGACAAAGCCAGGTTTTCCGGAAGGTCGGAAGGAATCTTGGCATAGATGCCGCTTTCAAACAGGATCGCCTTGCCGTCGATGTCCACTTGGTCGATATCGGCGCGGATATCCTTGATTTTGTCAATCCGCAGCGGGGTCAGCGAAAGCGAAACCAGCGTGGCAATCTTGTCGCCTTCCTTCAAGTCGATCTTATCCTTCAGCGCGTCGCCGATTTTTTCAACCGTACCCAGGAGCATACCGCCCGAGCCCGTCACCGGGTTGCGGTGCTTGCCCTGCTTGGCCACGATATCCAGCATGATTTCAGCGATTTTAGCCTTGTCTCCGCCAGCCTGCTGTTCAATTTGCGTAAAGCTGGCCGAGTCGATATTCAAGGTCTGCACGTCAATCAGGATTTCATTGTCGTACAGGACATCCATGTTGTTGTCCAGTTTGTCGGCGGGCTGAGGAAGCACGCCTTTGGGAGAAATTACACGGTGTGTACCGTATTTGTTGCCTTTAGGTTGCATTGTATTAATTGAGTTTAATTGTTATTAAAAATTGAGTTTTATTTTTTTGCCGAACCCATCGGGAGAAGCGCGCCGCAGTCCCTCATCGGGGCCTTCACGACCCCTTGTCCGAACCCCGTCCGCTCCATCGAGCCGCTCTTGCATCCCTCCCTCGAAAAACCGATGCTTTCACATTGGTCTTTCGGACCCTTGATTCGTCCCTTTTCAGGTTCGGTTTATCGGCGTGTCAGAATGGGCAAGCTGCGCAACGAAGTGGATTGCCCATTCTATCGCATCAACTTAGTGTTTGCGGGTCGGCAAAGACAGGATTTCCCTCGCCTCCGCCGAAGTAGCCACCCCGCGACCTAGTTCCTGGGCCATGCGGACCACTTTAGCCACCATTTCGCCGTTGCTCTTGGCCAGCACGCCCTTTTCCAGGTAGAGGTTGTCCTCGAAGCCTACGCGGACGTTCCCGCCCATCACGATAGCGGCGGCAGCCAGCTGGAATGCGTGGCGGCCGATACCGGTAGCCGTCCAGGTGGAACCCGCCGGGATGTTGTTGACTAACCAGCAGAGGTTCGGCACCGTAGCCGGCGTGCAACCCGGAACACCCAGCACGAAGTTGAATTGCATCGGGGCGCCCGGAACGAGGCCCTTCTTGGCCATCGTCAGAATCGTGTCCAAATGACCCATTTCAAAGCATTCGTATTCCGGCTTGATGTTGTTTTCCAGCATCCGTTTGCCGAAGGCACGCATGATGGGCATCGTGTTCTCGAACACATCGTCCCCGAAATTGCAAGTCCCGCAGTCGAGCGTGGCCATTTCCGGGAACAGTTCGGTCGGCTGCAAACGTTCTTCGGCCGTCATGCCTACCGCCCCGCCGGTGGACGGGATCAGAATCACGTCCGGGCAAGCCTGGTAAATGGCATCGATGCACTCCTTGAAGCGAGCCTTGCTCTGGGTCGGAGTCCCGTCGTCTTCCCGCACATGCAGATGCACGATGGCCGCTCCGGCGTCCACCGCCGATTTGGCTTCGCGAACGATTTCTTCCACGGTATAAGGAACAGCGGGATTCTGTTCCTTGGTCACTTCCGCGCCGCAGATGGCCGCTGTGATTATCAGTTTGTCCATATTACTTCCTCTGGCAGTTTTTGGGGGTTACACAAGTACCGGTAGCACGGCAAACCACAATCGGTTCTTCCAATACATCGGCCGCCGAAGCGCTGATGTCGGTGCGCGGGGCGATAATCTTGCGGGCTTCGAACTTCATCTTGCGCGAAGTGTTGCCTTCCGAAACGATTTCGCCTGAAGCCTCGATATAATCCCCGGCATACACGGGAGCGATGAATTCAACCATGTCGTAAGCCTTGAAAAGGCCTTCGTCCCCGTCGCGCTGGATGAGGAGTTCGGTGGCTACGTCCCCGAAAAGCTGGAGCATCCGGGCCCCGTCCACCAGATTTCCGCCGTAATGGGCATCATGGGCGCTCATTCTCAGACGGATTGTCGATTTGTAAGTTGCCATTATTGTGCGTTTTTTTGGTTACTTGACAATGTATTTCACTAAAATAGACGGCGTGATTACGGCTTCCGGTTCAATCTGGCCCGGTTCCACCATCTCGTTGATTTCGGCAATCACCGTGTCGGCGGCCATGGCCATCATCGGGTTGAAGTTCTGCGATGTGCCACGGTAAACCAGATTGCCTTCGGTATCGCCCTTGCTGGCTCCGATTAAAGCAAAATCGGCATGCAGCGGTTTTTCCAGCAGGTAATCTTTGCCGTCCACGTTCACCACCTGCTTGCCCTCGGCAATGACCGTTCCCAGGCCGGTAGCCGTCAATACACCGCCCAGACCCGCGCCGCCGCAGCGGATTCTTTCAGCCAAAGTACCTTGCGGGCAGAATTCCACTTTCAATTCCCCCGCGTTCATCTGGTCTATCGTGTTCTGGTTTGTCCCGATATGCGAAACATAGAGATTGGAAACCTGTTTGTTGGTAATCAGTTTACCTACCCCGCGGTCGGGATAGCCGGTGTCGTTGCAGATGAGGGTCAGGTTTTTCTTTCCGGATTGGGCTAAGGCATCAATGACGCGCAGCGGTGTCCCTACCGCCAAGAAACCGCCTACCATGATGGTATCCCCATCCTTGATCATGTCCACGGCTTCTTGAACGCTAATGAACTTGTTCATATCTCTTGTGTTTTGTTTTCAGTCTTATGAATTATCTCTGAAATGGTTATGCTTTTTGTCTCCTTATGGAACGAGGACAAAAATTAATCCAAGCTGCAAATATATGAAAAAGAGGGTAAAAAGAAAAGAAAAAGAGGGCCGCCGTTTCCAGCGACCCTCTTCCGCATTTAAGATGAACCGGAAAATTACAGGCTTTTCAGGATTTTTTTTTATTCGTTTTTTCCTGTTTGCTCCAGATTAACCAATGGAAAGCCAGCATGATTCCCACCGTCACCCCCAACGAAGACCATAAGGCCTCCGTCAAGCTTTTACCAAACAGGATATGGTCGGCATACAGTCCCAATGCAAAAATCAGGATAGCCAAGCCACATCGTAACAGATATCTGGAATTCATCTTGCTGGTTTTGTTACGGGGTTTACAATACAATGAATTTCAGCACGGCACTGCCCTGGGCTGTTTCCACCTTGGCAAAGTAGATGCCGGGAGCCATGCTGCTCACGTTGTAACGGAAGTCGGCTGTTTCCAAGTTGCCGGAACGGTAGATTTCCATGCCGGAAGCATTGAACAGGCTTACTTGCTTTATTCGGGCTTCGGTGGAATGGATGGTCACCATTTCCGTGGCCGGGCTCGGGTAGAGAGACAGCTGCGCTTCCACACGGCTTTCGTTGGCCGACTCCGGCTTGCTCACTTGGATGTCGTCGATCATGAAGATAAAGCCATTTTCAATCGGGGTCACATGCTGGAAGGCAATGTAGATTTCCTTTCCGGCAAATTCGGACAAATCCACCGTTACTTCGTCCCAATCATCTCCGGGAGCTTCACGGGTTTCTCCCAGTTTCTGGAAACTTTCCAGTTCATTGTCGGTAGAGGATACCAATACATTGTACTGTTCCAGCCCCAGTGCGCCCTGCGTGTCGTATAGCGATTTGACGGCAAAGCTCACTTTGGCATCTTTGGCAGGCATGGCCAGTTTGGGAGAAATAAGCCAGTTGTCGTTCTCCGTGATGGACGAGAATGCGGCCCCGTAACGGAAACCTTGGTAGGGGAAGAAGTCTCCGCCTGTCTGGGACGGGGTAGTGCTCATCGGATCGAAGGCAATGAAGCCGAAAGCCTCCAGATCGTGCGGGAAGGTGAAGCCTCCCAGTCCTGTGTTGGGGGACTTGTCGTTGTCCACGCTGATCCAGGCCGGGTTGAAGTTGGTCAAGGAGAACGGCTGGCAGCTTTCAAAATCCATCACGTAAGGATCCAAGGCTTCATCGCAGGTGACAATCAGAGTCAGGGTGTCGTTGGCGGCGTTGTCGTCTTCTTCAAGCGCGGTCCAGGCCGTGATCAGATGGTTGCCGGCGGCAGAGAGGTCTCCGGAGAAATTCACGATAGCGTTGCCGTAGGGCGGCAGCTTGGCCGTCTGCGGCGCCAAGGGTTCGTTCTTGTCTATCTGGACGTATACAGGCACTTCAACTGTATCCTTGCCGTTGTTGACAACCCGGACTTGGATGGGTTCGTTGGCAGAGAAGAGACCCTGCTCCATTGGCAGAGGGATGGATTGCACGGCAGCGTCCTTGTCGAACACCTGCGCGTCATGGCCGAAGTATGCACGGATAGCGGGCCGTCCGTACCGGGCTTCGGGAACGACTTGGCCGGCATAGGTGTAATAGAAGATGTTTTCAGGACCGGTGACGCTGTCGCACATCAGCCCGGCACCTTTGAAGAAGACGGAAACCAGGTAATCTCCCGGTTCAAGGACCATGGCCGGAACCGTGTATCTCGCGTGGCCCGCGTTCATGCCTCGTTCAAAACGCCCTTCGTACAGGGTTTCGGTGACATTCTGTCTTTCATCGTCCCATGCTTGGATGACAAGGCGTATCTCGCTTTCGTCCCCGACGAGCCAGCCTACGGAAATCGCTGTCAAGGTGTCGGCTTGCTTGATGGTATAGACAAGGCCTGCGCCGGCTTCGGATTCAGTCCCGATGGAGAAATCCGGAACGGTAAGGTAGTCGTACTGCATCAAGGTGTCCGTTACCGAGCAGGAATCGGCACTGGAATGCAGGGGGTACAAGGTGTCTTGGGCCGGTGTGATGGCCATGGCATCCAGGCTGATGATATCATCGGGGGAGATGCCGGCCAAGGTGATTTCGATATCCTGTTTCAGGACGCTGTCCACGTCTATGTCCACGGAGGCAGTCCCTACGATGTTTTCTCCCCGGAGGATGTTCACTTGGAGGCCTTCAATGGCCTTGGCTCCGGTGTTGGTCAGGATCACTTGTACCGGGAAAGTGCCGTTCACTTGGTCTTCCGGAAGTTTCGGTGCCATTTTGCCATTGAAGGCATCGAAGGTGGCACGGCAGTCCGGAATCATCTGGAACTGGACGTTGGAGATGGACAGCGAGCCGTTGGGGGTGGATACCGGCACGATGGCGATGGCGTAGATGCCGCTTTGTTCGCAGATGAGCCAGTTGGTGTCGGTGATCCATGTTTCGTTGGTGAAGGCGCGGTCGTAGTATCTCAAGGTGTCCCACTCTTCCACAGGAGTCCCGTTGAGACCGTACTTCAGCATGAATGTAGCCATCGAGGTTCCTTGTCCCTCTATCACGACACCTGCGCTGTAGGTGTGTTCAAAGCTGTAGGTGACTCCTTCTTCCAGTTCTATGCAGCGCGATACCAGCGGCGAACCTTGGTTGTTGCCTCGAGAATAAATGTAGCCGTTTTCCGAACTGGATATGAGGTTCCAGTATTCGGCATCGTAAGTCCATTGCGCCAAATCTTCATCCGTGCCGAAGCCGGTGCTGAAAGGCAGGGCGGCCGGGGCGAAGTTCTCGGTCGAGGCCGATGCGGTGTTGTTGGTGGAATCCGTTTCGGGTACTTCGTTGCCTTGGGGTATCACGTAGCCTTCCACAGTCACATTGTATACAGTGCCTTCGGCGGAGAAGTCGGCCGGGGTGGCGAATGTCACCGTGTCGCGTCCGCTGATGGCCAGAGCCGGGTCGAAACTGAATTCTTCATACACCGGTTCTCCCTCGTTGACGGTGTAGGAAAGGCCGATTCTGGTGATTTCGTTGAAGCCGGTATTGGCAAGGGAAACCTGGATCGGGGCTTCCGCGCTCAATCCGCAGTCGGAGGCGGGAAGGAAGACGTTTTCCACGACCAGGTCGGCGGGCTGGACTTGTTCGCTGAAGCCCACGAGGAAGTTGTCCAAGTACAGTTTTCCGCAGTCAGGATTCGAATATCCGACGAAAGCAAAGTAATAATCGCCGTTTTCTTCCAATTCCAGCTGCGAGGTGATAATCTCCCATATTTTGTTTGTGCCGATTCCGGGCAGGTTGATAAGCGTGTCCATGGTGGATACATCCCGGTCTTTCCCGTACAGGAGGGCTACGTTTTCGACATACTTTCCAGGACCGTATTGCGTCTTATAGCAGAAAGAGACGAAATTGGTGCCGGCATTCAACGACAAGGGGTTCTTCAGTACAAGGTAATCATCGGCTGCATTTTTGGAGTTGTACTTGTATTCTACCCATGCACCGAAATACGTGCCAAGGAACTGGGCATCGGCATCGTCGTCCGATCCTTGGCCTCTCATGAAATACCAGGTTGAGCCGTCATTGTTATGGTCGATGATTTCCCAAGTATTGTTCATGGTAGTCCAGTCTTGGGTAGCATAGTTGTCTTCGGTGTCTGAATTGAATCGGCAGTAGAACACCGTGTCGGTTGTGCTGGATCCGCCTTCCGGAGGTGTGTCCTGGGCATGGCCGAGGCTGAGGCCGAGCAGGCTTCCCAATGTCAAAAGTGCCAGTTGTTTGTTCATAAGGCTTTGGTTTTGTTAGGTTATTATTAGTTTTCTTTCCGATACGGGGCAGTTTCCTTCCCCGGCATGATTCTGGAAATACCGCCGGCGTTTCCAGGCCGACGGCATCTTGATGGATTGAGTTACCGCACCACGAATTTCCTTACGGTTTCCTGCCCTTGCAAGGTCGTGATTTCAGCCACGTAAGTACCTGCGGCCAGGTTCGAGACGTTGTATTGCCAGTGGGCTTCGCCATTGAGGTCCGCGCTTTGGCATACCAAGGCTCCAGCCATGTTGTAGATTCTGACTTTATGGATGCTGCCGTTCTCTGCCGTAATGTTGAGCAGTCCATCGACCGGGTTGGGATACAGGCGGATGCCTTGGGCTTCCGTTTCCTCTTCCAGTCCGGCAGGGCCGGCATCGCTCAGGCTAAGGTTCTGTACGTACAAGCTTCCCATGCAAGTCCCGTTCCTTGGCACGATGGCGATATTGTAGGTGCCGTCTTCAGGGACATTGAACGTTTCAATGGGATTGTTGTATGCTCCCTCCGTATAGACGCCACGGAAAGACATGATTGTCTCCCAGTCTGCCATGTCGCTGCCATAAGGCCCGCAGAGCACGTCGAAGTCATCGTACAGGACAAAGACTTCGACATCGGCGCCAGCCAGGTAGATAAGGGACAGCTGGTACTGGCGTTCGGAACTGAGGTTGATGCAACGTGAAACCAGAGGTGTCCCGTTGGTGGACATGAGCGCTTGGTAATACGTGCCTTCGTATTCCCAGCCTTCTCCCGGCGCAGACCAGTCGGCGAGGTCCCCTTCACCTGTCCTGAAGTCGCTCACAAAGCCGCCTTCGGGCAAGTCTATGGGAGAGAAATTCTTCAGGCTGAGAGAGGTGTCGTTGTTGCTCAAGTCGGCTTCGGGCTGTACCCCCACCTCTTCCACTATCCGGGTCTGGATGCTGACTTGGAAGGTCTGGTTCGATGCCGACAGGTCGGCGGCCTGCGTGAAAAGGAATGTCCGGCTGTTGCCGATGCTCAGGTTGGCCCGGAAAGTTTCTTCTACCACGGGGCCGTTGCTTATCTGGTACGACATGGTAATCTGGCTTATGTCTGCCGTACCCTGGTTCCGTACCCGGACACCGATACGCTCCTCGGAACTCAGGTCGCATCCTATCTCGGGGATAATCAGGGACTCGATGGCCAGGTCTGGCTCGCCATCGTAGCGGCCGCTGCGTACAAAGACATTGTCCAGGTACATGCCCATCATGTCGGCATCCGAGCAGGCATGGAAGGCGAAATAGTAATTGCCGGCTTCGGTTATTGTGACGTTGGATACGTGGAAGCTGTAATCCGTCCGGGCGAAATCGATTTCCTGAAGGACGGTCATTCCATCCACTTCGCTGGAGTTCCCGTACATGACGGCGATGCGTTCAGGAAAGTTCCGGGAAGAGGATTTGATGTAAAAGCCGATGTGGTAAGTCCCTGCTTCCAGGCTGAGAGGCCGGCTTATCAAGTAGTCGTCGGAAGCTATGTCGGCAAAATCCACGCCTACGTATCCCCCTTCGGCGTTGCCATCAGCATCCACTCCGTTGTAGAAACCCCAGGTAATGCCGTCGTTGTTGGCATCTAGGATAGTCCAGTTTTCTTCCAGTGCTGACCGGGTGTTGAAGTCGCATTGGAACGGGACGTTTGCCGGTTCCAGTTGGGCGGCAAGGCTTCCGCAGAACAATACCGGGAAGCTTAAAAGTGCCATTGCTTTTTTCATTTTGTTCTGTTTTTGATTGATATCTGTTTGTCTCTTTGCGGCGGCGGGCCGGTACCTGCTTGCGAGGCCTTTGGCTGGATGTTGCAGGAAGGCCGGCCCGGAGAGTCCGCCTTCCTGCATGGA
>JADIMZ010000126.1 GCA_017694335.1 Candidatus Pullibacteroides excrementavium | reverse complement strand
GCCGTAGAGGGTCCAGAAAGTATTTTCCGTAACAGCAATGTAAAGAAAAATACTTCTTCTGTACCCTCTTTTTTCATATCTTTGCCTAGACGAATCCATCGAAAGTATCGCTTTCGATAGGGGCAATAGAGCTTGGACGTGATGCCGCGCTCAGGGTCCATTACCTTTGGGCTTCTCTTCCCAGTGTTTGCCAATAAAAAGAAAATCAATCCTCTAAGAAGAACTATAATACACACAGATATGAGTCAAATTGCAAGTATCCATGCTCGTCAAATCCTCGATTCGAGAGGAAATCCGACAGTTGAAGTTGAAGTGATTACCAGCACCGGTGCTTTTGGACGCGCCGGGGTTCCGTCGGGTGCATCGACCGGCGTACACGAAGCCGTTGAATTGCGCGATGGCGACAAACAGACCTATGGCGGAAAAGGAGTACTTCAAGCTGTACAGAATGTAAACAATGTCATAGCGAAAGAACTTTGCGGCATGATGGTTCAAGAGCAAAACGCCCTTGATGCCCGCATGATTGAATTGGATGGAACCCCCAACAAGGGAAAATTAGGTGCCAACGCCATCTTAGGGGTATCCTTGGCTTGCGCCAGGGCTGCGGCCGAAGAATGCGGACAGGAACTGTTCAATTACGTTGGCGGAGTGAATGCAAACACCCTCCCTATCCCGATGATGAACATCCTCAACGGAGGGTCGCATGCCGATAGCAATGTGGACTTCCAGGAATTCATGATCATGCCTGTAGGCGCCCCCTCTTTCAGCGAAGCGCTCCGATGGGGAGCCGAAACGTTCCATGCCCTTAAGAACGTGCTCAAGAAAAAAAATCTATCAACAGGAGTCGGTGACGAAGGAGGCTTCGCGCCTGACTTGAAATCGAATGAAGAAGCGCTGGAAGTAATCCTGCAAGCTATCGAACAGGCTGGATACAAACCAGGAGAGGATATCTTTATTGCTCTCGATCCTGCTTCGTCCGAATTCTATCTGCCGGAAGAAAAAGTATATCATTTGCATAAATCCTCCGGTGACAAACTGACTTCGGCACAAATGGCTGATTTCTGGGCTGACTGGACAAAGCGGTATCCTATCGTATCAATCGAAGATGGCATGGCCGAAGACGATTGGGACGGCTGGAAACTCCTGACGGAAAGAATAGGCAACCGTTGCCAGTTAGTAGGCGATGACTTATTTGTCACCAATACCGAACGGTTAAAGATGGGCATCGAAAGAAACGTTGCCAACTCCATCCTGATCAAGGTCAACCAAATCGGATCGCTGACAGAGACAATCAATGCGGTCAATATGGCTTACCGCAATAGCTATACCGCCATCATGAGCCACCGTTCAGGAGAAACCGAAGACACGACCATTGCCGATTTGGCGGTTGCCTTGAATACCGGCTTGATCAAAACGGGTTCTGCCTGCCGTTCTGAACGCATTGCCAAATACAATCAATTGCTCCGTATCGAAGAAATGTTAGGAGACACCGCTTACTACCTCGGAAAGGATTTCAAATTCGTCAAGAAATAAGCATCCTTCCAGACCCAAGAGGGGTATCGCCTTTCCAAGCGGGAATCCTAAACGGTCTCGCCAAAGGATGGGGATACCCCTCTTCCATATAGGCTCGCCCTATAAGAATGCTGCATAAACACAGTTTCCTCCAAGATAAAACAAAATGAAAACCTTCTTTCGCACAGTTCTGCTTTGGGCCAGCATGCTTCTGCCCGGAATCGGCATATGCTCCGACAATGCATATGCACATGCGGATTCTCTGCAGAAAGAAGAAACATTTACCATCTACCAACTCGACTCCAGCCGTTGGTCCCATACACAGAACACGCATTTCAAAGGGACAAGACCCCGCGTAGGGCTAGTTCTAAGCGGAGGCGGAGCCAAAGGAATCGCCCATGTCGGAGTAATCAAGGTCCTTGAAGAGCTTGGCATTCCCATCGATTATATCGGGGGAACAAGCATGGGGTCTATCATCGGAGGCCTTTATGCCTACGGGTACAGCGCGCATGAGCTGGACTCCATTCTTACCCATGCGGACTGGGGGCTTCTTCTCAGCGACCGTGCTGACTGGACAGACGTTTTCTATGTCAATAAAAATGAATACATGCTCCGCTTGCCTTTCGGAATTGGAGAAGATGCAAATTCATCCATCGTCCCTGTAGGATTCCTCCGAGGCCAACATATCAACAACCTATTCTATACACTAACTTCCCAAGCATACAAGTCAAAGACTTTCAAGGAATTCAATATACCTTTTTTTTGCGTTGGAGCCAATATCGTAAACGGTCAAGCCGCTTACTTGGACAGTGGCAACCTAGCGGTGGCCATGCGGGCCAGCATGGCTGTGCCAGGCGTATTTTCTCCTGTAAAAATAGATACAATGGTATTGGTCGATGGCGGTGTATTGAATAATTTCCCCGTAGACAAAATAATAGAGCAAGGTGTCGATATTGTCATAGGGGTAGATGTAGGTTTTTCCTATGCCGGAACCGACAACATGAACAGTTTCATGGATGTGCTAGAAGAAGTCATCTTCATGGGTTCCAAGAACCGTGTCATGGACAACCGAAAAGCCTGCCGCGTACTGATCAGACCCAACATGAAAGGCTACACAACCACTAGCTTTTCCAAAGCGGATTCACTAATGGCCCGAGGAGAAGCTGCCGCACGTGCTCCCGAAATCTATGCCCAGCTCAAACAATTGGCCGAAGAGCTATCGGAATATGAGCCAGAACCTCCCAAAGAAAAGAAACCGTACCTCCCGCCCGAAGCCGTCTTCATATCCAAAATCGAATACTCCGGCTTGAAAAAATACAACCGTTTCTTTGTAAACCAATTCCTCCAAATCGAATCGGGGAAATGGACCCGGCTCTCGGATATCACCGATGGAATAGACCGTCTCTATGGGAGCAATGTTTTCCGATCCGTCAATTACGAGTTCGTGCAAGACAGCAGTTTCCATGATGGGACCATCTTGATTATCAATGTAGATGAAGCACCTTCCAATGCATTCAACTTAGGGCTTCGTTATGACAATACAAGAGCGGCTGCACTCTTGGCCGGCGTCGAATTCAGAAACCTTGGGTTCAAGAATTCCTTGCTCACCTTGGATGTGGAATTATCCAGAATGTCGATGGCCAGTTTCGATTACACGGTCATGCCCGACTGGCGTCCTCGCAAAAACAAATACTCCGTCTGGCTTCCAAGCCTTGGCATCGGCCTGGACTATTATCACATCAACGGATACCTTTACCGGAACACCGAATCCCCCAGCAGCCGTACTTCCGAAATCCGATCCAACCTTTACCGGGCCCGGATCTATGGCCAGTCGAATTGGAAATTGAACATACTGGGTATAGGGATTGCCTATGAATACGGAAACAACCAAGAATGGATTTCATCGGCCATCGACCGCAGGGATGTATTCAACAATGGATACATCTACCCCTATTTCTACTACAGGCACAACAGCTTCAATCAGAAATATTATCCAACCAAGGGTTCCCGAATGAATCTGGAAGTAAGTTTTCCGGTCAGAGTAGGTTCGGATCCTTTGCCAAACATCTCGTCCCATTTCCTAAGCGCCTATTGGACAGGCGATTTTGCCATACAAAGTGGAAAAAGACTAACCTTCTATCCCGGATTCAGCATAGGGACTATCCTATTCCGAAGCGATGCGACTATTCCTATCCAATACCAATTCTTTCAAGGCGGATGCGCCAACATTGATGGCATTTATAGCAGTATGCTGCCAGGCATCCAGTTCGGACAATCAAGCGGTTATCATATAGTCAATGCGCGGATTTCAGCGCAAATCATGATTATCAAGAATTTATATCTTAGCATCAGAGGTGGCATCGGAAAAGCTGAATACGAAATCATCGACATGATTCGAAACTTCGACCATTTGATTTACGGAGGGAATCTCGGCATTTCCTACAATACGCCCATCGGTCCGGTCGGACTCAGTTTCCAGACATCAAACATTCACAAATTCAATATCTTCTTGAATATTGGATATTGGTTCTAAAACCCAAGCTCTCAACTGGACAAAAAAACGCGCCTCAACGAATATTCCCGGTTTCCACACTCTCCGGAATAATGCAGCTGCCCCGCGTAACCGCATACACGGCAAAACAACCGAATGCACCATTAGAAATATTCCCCCGCACATTGGAGGGAGCCGCACTAAAAACAGGCAAATCGGTGGAGACGGCTTCATTCACATCCGATATGTACTGATTATAAGCGTCCGTAAAACTATACAGAACCATTGTAACGCTATCGCCCTTTTTCAATGCCGGCATTCGGGTACTGTCCGATGGCTCATCGGCAAAAAAATAAATCGTAAGCCCCTGTAAATACAGGCCGGAAGTAAATATATCGGGGAAACAGAAAATATCTGTAATGGAATCAAAATACATTCTCCCGTTCAGAGCGAAGCTAAAGCCGTAATTTTCCTTGCTTGGCGGATCCTGCGCATATATTCGAATATTCCAGCCCAAACGGGAAGGGTCCGGCGTATAAAACGGAAGCATCCCCATCCCATACAATGGCCTTACTGAATCAATCCGAGGGATAGAAGGCATCCGGCTCTCAGCCTCGTAAAGTTCCTTTACTCCATCCCCGTCAGCATCGGCTTCTATATGCAAGGTATAGTTCTTCCCTATCTCGCCATAAACATCAGCCGATGTGCAATATCGGCCTGGTGTAAATACATTTTCATAATAATCAATCCGTTGCCCATCGTCCGCAAGCACATAGACTTCGGCACCGGAAACGGCCGTACTGTTCACATCCGGATCATAATAGTCGCAAGAACGGTTCAACTTCACCACATGCGATGCCGTGTCAGTGGTCAGTTTAGCATCCACCACCAGCACGGGATCCATGCTCCCCAAAGGAATATCAACAATCTCAGCACAGGAAAACAGAAAAAGAAAACCTGCCATCACAGACAATGAACGAACCCAGGGAACCTCCATGACACCGACCGGTACCGGAACCACGTCACGCAAAAAACGGAAGATTGCATCAAACCGCCTCATACCTCAAAAATTGAAATTAAAAGTAACAAAAGGAACCACTGAGAAAAGATACACCTTGACAGCATACGAGCGAGTCGGGTTATCGGGATCCTGATAAAAAGATACCGACCAGGGATTCTTCCGCCCGTATGCATTATACAAACCGGCAGATAAACTCCATCTATACGGTTTGCCATTATTGGGCCTGGATCCAAATGTGTACGATACATCCAGACGATGATAATTTTCCATCCGATCCGAATTCCGCTTGCCGTAAATAGGAATGAATTGCCCGTCAATCACAGCCTTGCCCACAGGATAAGTAGTTGGTTGCCCGGAATAGAACATCCAATTGAGGGACACGCTATGACGAGGGTGAGGCTCAATATTAAGCATGACATTAATGGCATGAGGCCGATCCTGGGGCGATGGATACGCCTCTCCTTCATTCACTTGATCTATAATCCGCATCGATCGAGAAAAAGTATAACTCAGGGAGCCATTGACAATACCCTTCTCCTTCTTCAGATATACCTCGACACCATAGGCCCAACCGCGCCCCATCCGAAGCTCTCCATACAAATCGGTATTCAGCAAAACGTTGGAATGATCTTTAAAATCTATCACATTATGCAAGAACTTATAATAAGCGTCCAGCGAAAGTTCCAAGCCTATGTCGTCAAAGGATTTCGTAACACCAAGCGCCAGCATATCGGATACCTGCGGTTTGACAAAGGAGTTGGCCGGAAACCAAATATCCAAAGGGTTCCCGGATGTAGAATTGGTCGCCAACTGAGAGTATTGAAGAGTCCGGGTGTAGTTTAATTTCAATTGAACACCATGGTCAAACTGATAGGAAAACCCGACCCTGGGTTCAAAGCCCCAATGAGTATGATAGAATTGCCGGCCTGCATAATAACGGCGGTCTGTCCGGTTGTAATCGGCATCAAAACAAGAAACCGAATCCGGTCCCTGGTTGGAGAACGTACTCAGACGCAAACCATATTTAACAAGCAAACGTTTCCCGATAGATTGGTTGTTGCCAATGTAAACGCCGCTCTCCAATGCATTATAATGATCCTGATTGAAACGATAGCTATAATTGGAATCCACGAAGCCTATCGCCTCATACAGATTCACTTCCAAATCACCGGGCTGATAGACATGATATCGGAGGTCGAAACCGAAACGGACTTCATGGTTTTCCGGGAGAAACGTCCAATCCACCTTGCCCACATAATCCGTAATCCGGGTCCGCCAGACAAAGTCATACCCATCTGTCTTTTGCTGGGCATAGCTCAAATAATCACTGACATGGACATTGGCATTCATCACCCATAAGTCAGAAAAAAGATGGCTCCAAGTCAGACTCAACATCTGATTTCCATAATCCAAACCTATGTCCATCGATTCCATCCCGAAACGGTCCCGGCCCAAATAGCCCGAAAATGAAATCCTATCTTTATTATTATCAAACTTATGGACCAATTTTGCATTAAAATCGTAAAAGCCGAGGCGAGTGCCATCTATACCTGCCAAAGGCAAAAACATGTCAAAATAAGTAGCCCTGACCGATGCCAAAAAGGAAGTATGGTCTTTCCAAATCGGACCATTGACCGTAGCTTTGGCCACCAATAGCCCCAATCCGGCATCCACATGATAATTCTGGAAATCACCCTCTTTCATTGCCACGTCGATGACCGATGCCAATCGTCCCCCGTAAACAATAGGAATATCGCCCTTGTATATCCGGGCCGAGCCTACGGCATCATTATTGAATACGGAAAAGAAGCCGCATGTATGGGTTGGATTATACAATGTAGCTTGATCCAAAATAATCGCATTCTGATCCAATCCGCCTCCTCGAACACTAAAACCCGAGCTGGTTTCAGTGGACATCAGGACTCCAGGCAACAGTTGAACCGCCTTGATAATATCCGGTTCCCCCAACAAAGCTGGAATTTTCTGAATCGTTTCAGATGTGAGGCTGACCATCCCAATCGTATTCCGGGACTCCCTGACAGATCGGTTTCCCTTGACCTCCACCCCCTCCAGTACAACGGCATCTGCCTGCAAGAAAAAATTTCGGACCATATCCCTGTCCAACTTCAGAGCGATATCCATCGAAGCATAGCCAAGACTGCTTATTTCTAGCACGTAGTCACCGACCGGCAAAGAAAGCGCGTACTTCCCCTCGCTATCGGTAATCGTGCCCTTTTGCAATAAAGGCACCCAAATAGCTGCATCGGCTATCGCTTCCCGAGACCGGTTGTCCTGAACTTTGCCAGAAAGCGTAAAAGAAACCTGGGCTTGAAGCGGAAACGCCAGCAACAACAAGAGCACTAGCCAAAGACAACGTCCCAAAACCGTTTGAATGCAATCACTCATCTGAAAGGAACCAAAAGAGTCAATTTTCCCAAAACCATCCCGCTCAAGCGGACCTTATCCGAAACCACAAGAGCAAGCGAAGATAATGAAAAAACAAATATGAGCATGAATTTGTCGAAACCGCCCTTTTAAGTTAAATTTGCAGGTTTATGCAAAAAATGGCATCATGTTCCGGGATATCATAGGCAGAAAAGACTTGATAGAAAAGCTTATCTCCGCTGTCCAAGCGGGACGGGTCCCTCATGCCCAGCTCTTTTGGGGGCCGTCCGGAAACCAGAAACTGGCACTGGCTTTGGCATACGCCCAATACATCAACTGTCAGCACAAACTCCATGCATCCGAAGGTCACGAACTAAACGGGCTTTCATCCGATGCCTGCGGGAAATGCCCTTCTTGCATCAAATTCCAGAAACTAGTCCACCCGGACCTGCATTTCGTATATCCTAACAACATCAATGGCGGGACAATCAAGAAAGACTCCCAAAGCTTGGACTATATCGAACAATGGCGCCAACTTTACCTCGCCACCGGTGGAGAATTCAGTTATAACGAATGGATTGAGACAATGGGCATCGGCAACCGCCAAGCCATCATCAATGTCCGGGACTGTCTTCAGATCCTGCAAGACCTAAGCCTTAAATCCTCCGAAGCCAAATTCCGAACCATCGTCATCTGGCTCATCGAGAAACTAAGCCCCGCCACAGCTTCCACCCTTCTCAAAACGCTGGAGGAACCTGAACCGCAAACCGTCTTTCTAATCATTTCCGAAAATCCGGACCAAGTGCTTCCGACCATCCTGAGCAGACTGCAGCTTGTCAAAGTCCCCAAAGTGGAAGAGTCCGCCTTGAACGAACATCTGCAGAAATCCGGTTGTTCCCCGCAGGAAGCCGAGGCTATCTCCGCACGAAGCGGAGGCAGCCTGGTTGAAGTCCGGTTGCAATTGGAGCACAACGAGTGGCAACAAAATTTCCACCAGATGTTCACGGATTGGATGAGAATCTGTTTCCGCGCGGATATTGCCGCCATCCAAACCTTCAGTGAACGCATGGGAGCGCTGGGACGGGAACCGTTAAAATTTTTCTTTGAAACCTGCCTCAATGAAATACAAGGATGCCTGCTCACGAACAACCATTGCAGCCATTGGATACGGGCCGGAGAAGCCGAAAAGAACTTTTGGAAGAACTTCTCTTCCTATGTTTCCAATCGGAACATTCACCAATAT
>JADIMZ010000125.1 GCA_017694335.1 Candidatus Pullibacteroides excrementavium | reverse complement strand
ACAAATACCCGGGCATTCAACCTCACCTTGCCCACCGTCAGCCTGACCGTGGACCAGCTCTACCCGTTCCGGCGCAAGAAATCGGCCGGTAAACGGAAATGGTACGAAACCATCAGCTTCAATTACAGCATCCTGGCACAGAACCGAATCAATGCCACCGATACCAACCTGTTCACTCGCGAGACCCTGAAAAACATGAACAACGGGATCCAGCAGACAGCCAAATTGGCCAGCACCATCAAGATACTCAAGCACATCAATTGGAACAACACGCTCAACTACAACGAATACTGGTACCTGAAAAATACCGAGCAATACTATGATTTCGAGAACAACGAATTAGTCTATGAAGACCACCACGGCTTCAAGACCACCCGGCAGTTCAGCTACAACACCAGCTTCTACTTCAACCTTTACGGGATGTTCAACTTCCGCAAAGGCCCTATCAAAGCGCTCCGCCATGTCATCACCCCGACCGTCGGCTTCACCTACCATCCTGATTTCAGCACGCCTTTCTGGGGTGCCTACTCCACCTATACAGACCCTAACGGTGTTGTCCACCTATACTCCAAATACGCCAACAACATCTACGGCGGCCCTCCGTCCGGCGTAGTCGGAAGCCTCAACTTCTCGATCAAGAACACTTTCGAAATGAAGGTGCTCAGCAAGAAAGATACCGTGAACCCTGAAAAGAAAGTAAAGCTGATCGACAACCTGACCATCAGCAGCTCCTACAACCTGGCTGCCGACTCTTTACGATGGGCGCCGCTGACCATCAACGCCCGCACCGTCCTGTTCCAGCGACTCAATATCAACATGGGCGCATCATTCGATTTCTACAAAGTGGACGAGAACGGCCGCCGGTACAACGAATTCTTCTGGGTCAACAACAAGCAGAAAGGCCTGCGTTTCACCCGGACCGACTTCTCCGCCTCTTTGAGCTGGAACCTCAACCCCAAAGCCCGTCCCAAAGAAAATCCCGAGACCCAGGAAATCCCGGACAATCCGTTCTATGCCTCGGATTTGTACGACCCTACCGACCTTTTCCTGCAACCCATCGATTTCAAAGCGCCCTGGAACCTGAACATCGGATACAACCTGAACTATATCATCACCCCCAACACATTGTCAGGAAAATTGGAACATGACCTGATTCAAACCATTACGCTTTCGGGAAATGTCAAAATCACTGACAAGTTTTCCGTCAACTTCGGAACAGGTTTCGATATACAAGCCAAAAAATTCACTATCACAACCTTGTCATTCAGCCGAGACCTCCACTGCTGGGAAATGGGTTTCTATTGGGTCCCGTTCGGCTACCGCACGCAGTGGAACTTCCATATCCGTGTCAAGAGCAGCATCTTCCAAAGCATGAAGGTGGAAAAGAGCAAATCGTACATGGATAACTACTATTGATATTGATAGAAAGGGAAACACAATCGAAAAAAAATGCTGCGCTGCGGAAAGCGCAGCGCAGCATTCCCCCCAAACCGATTTTCATCAAGCTTAGCGGCTCCGCCTAAAGTCAGTGGCTTTGCCTAAAAATAATACTTGAAGCCAATCTTAGCGCCCAGATTCAAGCCGAAATCCACATTATTGGCTGTAACGTGGGAAGAAAATTCTGCTCCTGCAACTTCTTCCTTGTCTTTAGCATGAACCAAAGCGTATGTGAAATCCCCTGCGCTAAGCGATATGGCAAAATGCTCGGTCGGCTTGATTTCGAATGACAGGAGAGAGAGTCCGAAACCGAACGCTGTAAAACCCTCTTTCGCCACTTCAATCCCGTTCCGTCCCGCCGACTGACTATTCACCGAACCGAAACCTATATTCAGATAAAAAGCCGGCGCATAGTAAAACTTCTCGCAAATAGGCAGGTGATAGCTAATGCCCGGATTGATAGTAAACAAATGCGTGAAGTCGTAGCAATTCTTGTCCTGCCACTGGTCCACCACATCGGAACGTTCCAGATCATAGCCCAAAGCGAGGCTCACTTCCAACCTATCCAGCACGTAATAACCGAATTCCGGCATAATGGAAAAATGAAATGTCCCAGGAACAATTTCCTTGCTCTTCCTCGTTTCACCGGGTTCCACCACTTTTGTACGGTAATGGGTCGAGTTCCCGCCCATTCCCAAACTACCGGTAATCACCATGTCGCCCTGTTGCTGGGCCTTTAACGGATTGGCCATTCCTAAAGCAGCCAAAAGGACAAAACCAAAAACACTCTTTTTCATGACTGTAAATTTTAGTTTGACATATAATTACAATATGTGATTTCCAATCAAAAGCTACCCTTTTCCTTTATTCCTCCTACAACTTTCCCAAAAACATGTATCCGGTGTAAAAGTAAGTAAAATCCGGGAAAAGAACACGCATTCCCTCAACCGAAAGCTGCCCGGAACCGCATTCCCTGTTGAAAAAAGGTGGAAATCCCGATTTGGGGAAAAGAAAGGCTTTGCGTACTTTTGTTTTTTACTATACTCATAATGCCGTATTAGCATCTGCTTGCTTTGCAAGACAGGCAGAACGTAAAACAGGCTCAAACCATTAAACAAATAAAAATGAAAAAAGTCATTGCCACGGCCAATGCGCCCAAAGCGATTGGTCCTTACAGCCAGGCTATCGAAGCCGGCAACATGTTGTTCATCTCCGGCCAGATTCCCGTTGATCCTGCTACGGGCAAAGTAGTGGAAGGCGGCATCAGCGCCCAGACCGAACAATCGCTCAAGAATATCAAAGGCATCCTGGAAGAAGCCGGATACACCTTCGACAACATTGTAAAATGCACCTGCTTCCTGAGCACGATGGACGACTTTGCTGCCATGAACGAGGTTTATGCCAAATATTTCACGGCCAATCCTCCTGCCCGTGCCGCTTTCGCCGTGCAAAAGCTGCCTATGGGCGTATTGGTCGAAATCGAAGCCATCGCTGTAAAATAAACCCGAACCGGTTATTAGATTTTGGGTAGATTGCTCGCTTATGTCATGCAGAATGCTCCTCGCATAGCTGAAGGCGTAGCGGGCTACGTTGCCGACCTATCGCATGCGGTGCGCCGAAAGATCCCATCGACAGCCAAGGCGCACCGCTGCTCCGGCTCCCGATAAAAGCAAGGGACCTCTATTCTTTTCCAACCCGCCAATCCATGATGGAACACCAGAAACTCATGCAAGGGGATTCCGCTCTCAGCCAGCAGCAAGGCGTGGAACAGCCCAGCCAAGTCAATCCTAATATCGTCCCACGAAGACGGATAGGGCAAACCAAGCCCGTGAAAAGCCCCGAAGAATACCTTCAAGGCATACGCCAAGGGGACCGGAGCCTGTTGAGCCAAGCCATCACCTTGATTGAAAGCACCTTGCCCGAACATCAGGAAATAGCCCAGAAAATCATCGAAGCCTGCCTTCCCTACGCCGGGAACTCCCTGCGCGTAGGCATCACCGGCGTTCCCGGTGCCGGCAAAAGCACCTTTATCGAAACCTTGGGGACGCATCTGGCCCGTAGCGGCAAAAAACTGGCTGTCCTGGCCATCGACCCCAGCAGCGAGCGTTCCAAAGGCAGCATCCTCGGCGACAAGACCCGGATGGAAGAACTTTCACGAATGGAAAACGCCTTTATCCGTCCTTCCCCTTCGGCCGGTTCATTGGGCGGAGTGGCCCGTAAGACAAGGGAAACCATCATCCTCTGCGAAGCAGCCGGATTCGACCATATCATCGTGGAAACCGTAGGCGTAGGGCAATCCGAAACCGAGGCCTACAATATGGTGGATTATTTTCTTTTGGTCCAACTGGCCAACTTAGGAGACGAGCTGCAAGGCATCAAACGAGGCATCATGGAAATGGCCGACGGCATCGCCATCAACAAAGCCGACGGGGACTTCAAACAAAAGGCGGAGCTGGCCAAACGGCAGCTCTGCAATGCCATCCAGCTATTCCCTCCGGCGCCTTCCGGATGGAAAACAACCGTGGAAACCTGCTCGGCCCGCCAAGACGAAGGCATCGACACAATATGGAACCATATCCTGGAGTTCGAGCAGCACTGCAAGAAAAACGGAAGTTTCGAAAAAAGGCGAAAGGAACAACTGGCCAAAGTGGTCAGCAACAGCATCGAAGAGCAGCTCCTCCAGCACTTCTACCTGCATCCCGGCATGGAAAAAGCCTTGACGGATGCAAAAGAAAGAGTGCTCCAACAGACCCAAAGTCCTTACACAGCCGCCCAAAACCTAATAGACCAATATTTTCAGAACCTCTCCTTAAACAAGGGGGCTGAAACCGCAACCACGGAATCCGAGCGTTCCGATGCCCAGAAAAAGACAGACAGGACGCATGGCAAGAAGACATCCGCGCCGGCTCCAGCGGCTGCGCCCGCAGCCAGCGCAAGCCCGGTCAGCGTCAAAATATCCCCCGCCCTGCTCAAGAAAGCCTCCCAAATTCCGCATTTCGAGAGCGCGCTGGCTGTGGATGCCGCCTGTTCGGGCAATCCCGGCAAGATGGAATACCAAGGTGTCCAGGTCCGTAACGGGAAACGCATTTTCCACCAAGGGCCGTTTCCGGACGCCACCAACAACATAGGAGAATTCCTAGCCATTGTCCATGCGCTCAGTTTCCTCAACGCCCATGGATTCCCGGATACGCCGATTTATTCCGACTCGGTGACCGGCCTGGCTTGGGTCCGCAACAAGAAAGCCAATACCAAAATAGCGCCTACGTCCAAGAACCAGAAGCTGCGGGAGCTGATAGCCCGGGCCGAGAACTGGCTTCGGACGCATACCTACCGGAACCCGGTGCTCAAATGGGATACGGACCGGTGGGGGGAGATTCCGGCTGATTTTGGCCGAAAATAAAGTGCAAGCCGAGAGCAAAGCCCCCAAGCCTCGGCAAAGCAGAAGCCTCTTTGAGGAGAAAAGCCGAGCTCGCTCGAGCTTTTCAACGAAAAGAGGCTTCTGTAAAGCCAAACGAAGTTTGGGCTTTGCCGAGGCGCGGCCTTTATTCGCTGCGCAGCAGCAAATAATAGTGGCGTGTGATAACGGGCACGCCACGCCAAAGCAAAGATAGGACACCAAACCAAACGGCCAAAGCAAAGCAATAGCAAACCCGAACACCTGAACAAACACCATAGCAAACAAAAACGAAACCATGAACATAAATCGACAAAGCGACTACCTTTTCGAAGTAAGCTGGGAAGTCTGCAACAAAGTAGGAGGCATTTATACCGTGGTAAGCACCAAGGTTCCCTCCATGCAGAAACGATTCGGCGACCACTATTTCGCCTTAGGACCCGATGTCTGGAAAGACAAGGACAATCGGGATTTCGTGGAAGACACGAACCTATATGCCAAATGGCGTAAATACGCCGAAAGCAAAGGGGTATTCTTCCGTATCGGACGCTGGAACCTGCCCGGCCAGCCCATCGCCATCATGGTGGACTACCGCAGCCTGATCCAGCGCAAGGACGATATCCTGGCCGCAGGCTGGCGCGACTACCGTTTGGACTCCATTTCCGGGCAATGGGACTATATCGAGCCCTTGCTGTTCGGATACGCCGCCGCCCGCATCATCCAGAGTTTCTACGAATACATGGTCTTCCCGCAGGAAAAAGTCTACGCCCATTTCCATGAATGGATGACCGGTTCGGGCTTGCTATACCTGAAAAAATACCAGCCTCAGATTGCCACCCTGTTCACCACCCATGCCACCGTATTAGGTCGCAGCATCGCCGGCAACGGGCTTCCCCTCTACAGCGAACTCAAGAAATACAACCCGGACGAGCTCTCCAACCGCTTCGGCATCCGCGCCAAATATTCGTTGGAAAAGCTCTCCGCCCAACATGCCGACTGCTTCACCGCCGTGAGCCAAATCACGAACGAAGAATGCGAAGCTTTCCTCAAAAAGCCAATAGACGTGCTGACCCCCAACGGCTTCGATGAACATTTCGTGCCGGAGGAAAACGATTTTGAAACCAAACGGAAAGCCGCCCGCGCCAAACTCCGCGAAGTAGCCTCGCAGATTACCGGGCAAACCATAGAAGACGACACCGTCTTTTTGATCAACAGCGGCCGTTACGAATTCAAGAACAAAGGCATCGACCTCTTTATCGACAGCCTTTCCCTGCTCAACAACAGGGATGAACTTCAGCAGAATGTAGTGGCATTCCTGACCGTTCCCGCCGGGCACGAACAAGCCCGAAGCCGTCTGGACCAGAAAGACAGCGGACGGGAATTCGAACAGACCTACTGCACCCACCATCTGAGCGACCCGGCCAACGACCCGATTCTGAACCGGCTCAGGCTCAGCGGGCTGCAAAACCGTCCCGAAGACAAGGTGAAAGTCATCTTCGTACCCTGCTACTTGGACGGCGAAGACGGTATCTTCAACCTCAGCTATTACGACTTGCTGATAGGCTTCGACGCTTCGGTATTCCCCTCCTATTACGAACCTTGGGGATACACGCCCCTGGAAAGCATCGCCTTCCGGATTCCGACCCTGACCACATCCCTCTCCGGCTTCGGACGATGGATCCTAGATATGCCTGAAGCCCCCCAAGGGGTCGCGGTAGTGGAAAGGGACGACCTGAATGCGCCCGAAGTGGTAGAAAACATCGCAGGCCACCTGTTGCATTTCTGCCAATCGGATGCCCAAAGCCGCTGCCAGCTCCGGGAAGAAGCCGGCAAGCTATCCAAAGAATTCCTGTGGGAAAGCCTTGCCTCGCATTACGACAAGGCCTTCGCGAAAGCCGCCTCCAAATGGGAAGCAAGCCCCTCCCTGCTGAGCAAGAAACAGCCAGTCAGCCAAAGCCAGCTATCCCAAACAGCCATCCAAGAACCGGAATGGAGGAAAATACTCATCATCTACCAATTGCCGGAAAAGTTGCAACGGCTTAAAGAGCTGAGCAACAACTTATGGTGGTGCTGGCATACCGAAGCGCAGGAATTGTGGAATGAAATCGACCCGCAAGCCTGGGGTGCCTGCGGCCATAACCCGGTAGCCCTGTTAGGAAGCCTCAGCACCTTGCGGCTGCAACAATTACAGGACGACGAAGTCTTTTTGGCCAAGTTGGACAAGGTATATCAGGATTTCCAGTCCTATATGAAACAGTCCGAACAGAAAACCGGCCCGAAAGTAGCCTATTTCTGCATGGAATACGGCCTGCACGAAAGCCTCAAGATCTATTCGGGCGGCTTGGGCATCCTGGCCGGGGACTACCTCAAGGAAGCCAGCGACAAGAATGTGGACATGGTGGGCGTGGGCCTGCTGTACCGCTACGGCTATTTTGAACAGCAATTGGACGGAAGCGGCAAACAGAAAGCCGTTTACGCGCCTCAAAGCTTCTCCAAGCTGCCGCTCCTGCCGGTCAGGGACGAAAACGGGCAATGGCGGACGCTCAAGATTTCCTTGCCGGGCCGGACCCTGAACGCCAAGATATGGAGGGTGCAGGTAGGCCGGGTGCCTCTTTTCCTGTTGGATACCGATATCGAAAGCAACTCGGAAGCCGACCGCAGCATCACGCATCAGCTCTACGGCGGAGACTGGGAAAACCGCTTCGAACAAGAAATCCTCTTAGGCATAGGCGGTATCCGGGCCCTGCGTCAGTTAGGCATTGAACCCGATGTGTACCATTGCAACGAAGGGCATGGCGCTTTCACCTCCTTGGAAAGACTTCGCGCCTATATCGAAGAACAAGGCCTCGGATTCTGGAAAGCCAAGGAATTAGTGCGCGAATCCTCCCTTTTCACGACCCATACGCCGGTGCCGGCCGGGCACGATGCCTTCCAGGAAGACATGGTGAGGACCTATTTCGGCGCCTGGGCCGAACGCCTCAAGATTTCATGGCAGGAATTCATGGGCTTAGGGCGCATTTCTCCCGAACACAGCTGGGACAAGTTCTCGATGAGCCATTTGGCGGTCAACCTCTCGTCCGGCGTGAACGGGGTAAGCCGCATCCACGGGCAGGTTTCCCAGGAAATGTTCGCGCCGCTCTATCCCGGCTACTATCCCAAGGAAGTACCAGTTGGCTACGTGACGAACGGGGTGCATCTGGCCACCTGGGCGCATCCCGAATGGAAAAACCTCTTCTGCAAATATTTCGGCCCCTCTTTCCAGGAAAATGTTTCCGACCCGGCACAGTGGCAGAAGATACAGA
>JADIMZ010000124.1 GCA_017694335.1 Candidatus Pullibacteroides excrementavium | reverse complement strand
TCTCGGAATCCGGCCGTTCCGCAATCGTTGGCAAGTTTAAGTTTTTTCCGCTTTGGCGCCTTTCCCAAGGTTTTTAGATTCGTAAATATGGATTTCATTTTTGTAAAAATGGAAGAGAAAGTGGCGGTGGGACAGCGAGAACGAAAATCTTGACTTTGTCGTATTTGTATCGCTGTCCCGTCATTTCTGGACGGTCTTCAGGGGCGGCAGAGCCGGGACAGCGGGGCATGTCTTGCCCTTGCCGGCGTTTCCACCGGTGCGGGGCGGTTGGGGGTATATCTTACAATGTCTGTAGAAATGGATACCTTTGCATTGGGCATCAAACCATAGAAAAGGAGAATGTGTCATGAAGGCAACTCCCGAAGTGCTCGCATTGGTAGCCGACCGCCTGCCGGTGGATTTTGAATTGCCTGTACTGTCTGTACTGTCTCCCACTCAGTTTATAGACCGTTGTACCGAATAAAAAAATATCTGCGGATAGAAAATATTACGATATTTGCGTTACGATAATCTGGTAACGACAAAGTGGGAATATAATGAAGCCTAACAATCCTTTCCTGGTGTCCGGGTATCATAGCCCGGAGTTTTTCTGTGACCGCGAAGCTGAAACAGCGGGTATTCTCGATGCGCTCCACAATGGGAGGAATATAACGTTGATAGCTCCGCGTCGTATGGGAAAGACCGGGCTCATCCGACATGCGTACTATCGTTTGAAGGAACAGCATCCGGATATTGTCACGCTGTACATGGATATTTACTCCACACAGTCCTTCAGTGATTTTGTGCGTCTGTTTGCCAATACGGTATTGGGACAGCTGGATTCCGCACCGCAAAAGGCTTTGAGCCGTATAGGAAAGTTTATCCGCAGTTGCCGTCCGGTATTTACGTTTGATGAATTGACGGGAACTCCTAAGGTGACGATAGATGTGGCTCCGGCTGAGGAGGAAAGTACCTTGAAAGAAATTTTCGACTATCTGGGTTCTTCGGAGAAGCGTTGTTATTTGGCTGTTGATGAATTCCAGCAGATTGCCGGGTATCCGGAAAAAGGTGTCGAGGCCTTGTTGCGTTCTTATATCCAGTTCCTGCCCAATGTGAATTTTGTCTTTGCAGGTAGTAAACAGCATCTGATGCAAGAGATGTTCACTTCGTCGAAACGACCTTTTTACCAGAGTGCCCAATTGCTATCCATCGGGACCATAAACCGCAAAGCCTATGTCCGTTTTGCGCAAGACCATTTCACAAAGCACGGTGTGAGTTTGCCTCAAGAGGTTTTTGATGCCATTTATGATCGATACGACGGGCATACTTGGTATGTACAATACCTTCTCAACCGGCTTTTCGGGTATGACCGGGATGTGGATATGGAACTGCTTGCATACGCTACCGGGCAGATTGTTTCGGAATTCGCTTATTCGTATGCGGATTTGCTGAAGGCCTATTCCGTAGGTCAGGTTCGCTTGTTGAAAGCCATTGCCAAGGAAGGTTGCGTCAAGGAAGTGCTATCCGGGGACTTTATAAGCCGGCATAGGCTTCGTGCCGCGAGCAGCGTCAGTGCCGCATTGAAAAAGTTGCTTGGGAATGAGTTGGTCTACCAAAGTGCCGAAGGCTACATGGTATATGATCGATTCATGGGGGAATGGCTACGGCAGCAGGCGTTTTGAGTCCATAAGGGCTTGCCGTTTTCAATCTCCACACGGTCGTCAGATATTGCTATGCCCACAGAAGCGCCGGGTTCCCGATGGCTTCTATGTGTCAAGCTGTTTTAAGACGGTTTCTCCAAGCGCTTTTGACAATCTAAGAACCACCTAAGCAGAGAGTTCCGGGATGGCCGGTCCGGGCGTTTTTGTCTGCGCCATCTTCTGGTACACGGACGGGGTCATGCCGGTGGCGTTTTTGAAGAGTTCGATGAAGTTGGTCATGGACTTGTAGCCTACGCTTTCGGCAATGGCTTTGATTTTGAGGTGTCCGTATTTCCGGGTGTCCAAGAGCCGGATTTGGGCCTCGCGAATCCGGTAACGGTTCACCAAGTTCCTGAAATTGACATGGTAATATTCGTTGATGGCCTGGGAAACGTAGGAGGTATTGCTGCCGACCAGCTCGGCAAGATGGTTCAGGTCGAAATCGCTCTGGCAGTATTCCGAAGTATTCTCCATGACATTTTGTATGCGTTGAACCAGCGCCATTTTGGTTTCATTGTCCAAGCGGCTTGAAGAATAGGTCTTTTTGTCGTTGTTTTCCTCTTCTTCGGCGGAGATGTTTTCTTGAACCGCCAAGGCTGCTTCCGCTGTGCTTCCGCTGGCATCAGACCTTGATTTTCCGCTCGGTTCTTTCGCTTCGGGTTTCAACGTTCCGGTCGAATCCGCTTGGGGGGCCTTATTTCCCGGCATCTCTTCCGTGGCTTGCCATAGCTGACTCCAAGCAGTCTCGGAATTTGGATGCTTCCTTTGCAATTCGGACTCGATGATGGCCTTGTTTTTGTTGAAGAGCTCCCGGTTTGTCTTGGTCAATTGGCGTTTTTGCTTGTAGATGGTCAAAAGGAAAGTGGCAAGGACCAAGGCGGCCAACCCGGAGAAAGCAGTCATGCGCCAAGCCCTTCGGATTTTTTCCGATTGCATTTCCTTTTCTATGGCCAGGGCTTCGATTTCTTGGCGGTTCTTTTCTATCTCGTACAAGAACTGGATGTTGGAACCGTAATATTCATCAAGGTAACGGTTGAACGCGGTGTCGGCGATTTCCAAGGTCCTTTTGCGGATTTGTTCTTTCCGGGGACTTTCTGCCGTGTTTTCAAGGATCAGGAAGAGATATTGGACCGCCGTGGTCAGGATATAAGTATGGGTTTCGGCCATCTTGTTGGTGGCCAAGCGGATGTATTTCAATGTGGAGTCGAAAACGCCTTCCTGGAAATAAAGTTCGGCCAGATTGAGGTAGTTGACATCCTTGTATTTCTTTTCCAAGCCTTTTTCAGTGGCATAACGGATACATTGGTGGTAACGGCGGATAGCCGTGTCGGGCTTGCCCTCGTACAAAGCGATTGAAGCCAGGTTGCTGTAAAGGTTGCAAATGGCAATCGGGTCTTCGATGGGGAGCTGTATGATGTCGTTGTAGAAGATTTTGGAGGAATCCAATTGGTTTGCGTGGAGGTAATCTCCAATCAAGGTGTTCAGGACCTTGATTTCGTTGACGGTCTGGCCTTGTTCGCGGGCGGCACGCAGGGCTTTGAGCGCGTAAGAACGGCCTTTCTCGTTGTCGAGGAAGGCCCGGTAGCACCGGCCCAAATCTTTGTACATTTCGGGCAACAGGTCTTCAAAATTTTCTTTCTCGGCAATTTGGAAGCCTTTCAGGTGGTTGTCGAAAGCTTGGAAGAGGTTGTTCCGGTCGTAATGGATTTTGCCGATTTGCAGGTATGCATCCGCGCAATGGTGTTTTTCTTCAGGGGACATGCGTTGGTTGTACATGCCCGCCACGAGGCTGTAGTAGGCGATGGCGGTGTCGGCATGGCCTAAGGCAAGGTGTTTTTCTGCTTGGGCCATCAATTCCTCGGCGGGCAAATCCGCCAAAGCCCGGTAGTTGAGCATGTCCTGTGCTTCGGCAGCCCGGATATGCTGGGGAACCACTTGGGCAAGAAGCATGAAGATGACAAGATACGCTTTGCGGATGTGTGCGTTTTTATGAAAAACGGTCATGGTTCGGGTTGGTTGTTGTCGTGTCCAAGCGGCTTTCGTGAGCCTTAGGGAAGCTGGGCAAGTAGGTTGTAACGTGCGGGATTTGCGGATGCGGTGAGTATGGAAATACGCGCTCCCGTTAGGCACAAAAGTACTAAGAATCTGTTTATTTTCAGTGTCGTTTTCCCGGGCGTTTTCGATTTTGGATGCATAGTCTTCATTCCCCATATCATTTCCGATTGCAACATCACGATACGAGACACCGATGTGAAAAAAGGGAAAAAACTCACGCTTAATCATCAAAATGCGGTCATCCTTGGTCCTGGATTCAAAATGGAAGCCGGTTCCGAACTAAAAATCAATCCTCTTGAAGATTGGTAAACGTACTCGTCCATCAAATGCCTAAAAAACTTCTGCCATGAATACAATCGCTTTAATCGCACTCGCTGCCGCATCCATCCTTCCAGCCCTGTCGCAAGCCCAGATAAGCATGGAAGAGGCCGACATGATTGCCTTGACCTATAGGCAGAATGAGATAAAAGGCTCTTACGCTTTCTATGCCTGCCAGGACAAGCCCGCATTCGACATCTACGAAAGAATCGCACCCGGAACACCCAGCAGCGAACCCGTCATCCATGTCGAGAACGAATACGCCTACTTCATCGATGAACAACCCTATCCATCCAGAACCTCGCAACATCCCGGACGATACCTGTTAATCAGCAAGGAAGATGGATCCTGCCGAGTAGTTCGCCGCCCTCTTCCGCCTTTTGGATTGCTCCCTGTGGATTTTGTCCCCGAATCCTACTGCTTGTGGTTCCTGTGGCAATATTGCTATAGTGCCGAATTGGACTCGCTACCCCTCTCTTTCACCGACTCCATCGCTCTCTCTTTCAGGGAGAAGCATATCCCTCTACCGTTCTGCCTCTGGAAATGCGCCGACACGGCCTCCGCCATCATCCTGCCAAACCTTTCCGGCGATACGGTCATCCATGCCGAAAACGCCTCGGTCTACTTCTGCGACTTGTACAACGAGCAATCACCAAGGAAGCATCAGCCCGGGGCCTCGAGCCTGTTCTTGCTTGTAGACAGGACTGATGGCAGCTGCGACACTCTCGGAGCCAACAGTTCCATGATTCCTGCCAGCCTGGCGAACCTCGACACGACCTGGGTGGTTTTGGAACAGAGGTTCGAGACATATGATTTCCCTTTTCCGGGCCTGCGCAACGAATCCGTTTCCTCTGCGCCTCTCGCTCTCCTTTGGCAGAACGTGCCCAACCCGGCCACGGGAGAGACCCGCATCCGCTACGAGATAGCTGACGGCACGGCCAACGCCCGCATCGGCATCTACGAACTCAACGGCCAAGAAGTCGCCATGCACAGCCTGCCAGAGACCCAAGGCGAACTTGTCCTCAAGGCCGGGGAATTCACTCCCGGCATGTACCTCTACAGCCTCATAGTCAACGGACAAGTACAGGATACCAAACGCATGGTCGTTACCCGGTAGGCCAAGACCGGAAAGAAAGTTCCGGTTTCCCGGAGATGTCCCATGTCAATGGCAAAGCGGATACCATACGTGCAGGGGTCTCCTTGGATGGATTCACGGGATGCGACTTCGATTCCCTGTCCACCCCCTACTACGAACCCGTCAATGATACTTCGCAACGGTTAGGGCTTTTATCGTGCCTGCCTTTTGCGGCGTTTTCAAAGAAGGATAGCCCAGCTATCGGACGAGAAAAACGCCAGCAAGACCCGAAATAGCCCCCGATGGGCAAACAAAATCCTGAAACCGGTCCCTGAAAATTCAGCCTTTTCAGGATGGCAAGAAATTTTAAACATCTTCTAAATAAAAGTTTCATTTCTCCTCTGAGGAAAAGGGGGCTTTTTACCTTGCCGCAATGCATTTGCTGGTTGACTGTTTCCTCGGCTCGTAAGAAGGTTTTCTTCGGATTCTCTTGTAGAGACTTCTGCAAAACGCCGAATGCCCTGTTGCATATCAAGAGGATGCATGATGGGAAGCGGACTTTTGCAGAGGCCTTTGCAGAAGTTGCATCCGCTGGTTTGATCGGCTTCGGCAACGGCAGCGGCAAGGCAATGCATGAAGATGCAACAAGCTGATAGTCATTGTTGTATTTTGCCGGCATACAGTGGTTTTATGATACGGTGTCTTTTGAAAATCAAATTGTCATACCTTAAGGAAGGTTTTGGCTCGGTTGCCTTGAACGGGGCAGAGCGGCTTTCATACTTTTGGAAAAATCCTTACATTTGCCAGTTTGTGAGAGTGTGGGTAGGGCAAAGCAAAACGGAAAACAATATGAAGAAAATTCTGCTACTGGCAATCTCTGGCTTTTTTCTGGCCATGGTATCTTGCAACGGTTCTGGCAATTCTAATCGAAAAAACCAAGGTGGTCTCCAAGGGGAAGTGAACATTTCAGGCGCGTTCGCGCTCTATCCGATGACCCTTTTGTGGGCCGAAGAATTCCAGGAAGCCAATCCCGGCGTTACCGTCAATGTATCCGGCGGCGGAGCCGGCAAGGGGATGACCGATGCTTTGAACAATATGGTGGATTTCGGGATGATTTCGCGTGAAATCAAGCCGGCCGAAGTGGAAATGGGCGCATGGTTCATCGCTGTGGCTCGTGATGCAGTGGTTCCCACAATCAATCCGCAAAACCCGATTTATACCGAAGTGCAGAAACGGGGCATGACCCGGGAACAGCTCTACAAGATTTTCGTGACCCGCGAGATTACCAAGTGGAATCAGGTTTATCCGGGTCTGGCCGGGATGCCGGATGTGGATATCAATGTTTATACCCGTTCGGATGCCTGCGGGGCGGCTGAGACCTTTGCCGAATACTTCGGCAAGCATCAGGAAGACTTGCAGGGAACGGGAGTCAATGGCGACCCGGGAATGGCCAATGCCGTTATCAAAGACCGGTATGGCATCGGCTACAACAACTTGGGCTTCGGTTATGACTTGGAAAGCCGCAAGCCGGTGCAAGGCTTGGGCATCCTGCCTTTGGATATAGACAGCAACGGCACGTTGGATGCGGAAGAAAACTTCTATGCCACGGTGGATGGTTTGTCGGATGCTATCAAGAACAATGTCTATCCCGCGCCGCCGGCCCGCAACCTCTATTTCGCTTGCAAAGGCGTGCCAAGCAATCCGGCAGCCAAGGCGTTTTTGGAATACATCCTGTCCAAGGGTCAGGCTCTGACCGAAATGGGCGGCTATGTGGCGCTTCCTTCTTCGATATTGGATGAACAGCTGCGGAAATTGGGCGGCGTTCCGGAATCAGGAGCGGCAACGGCTTCCCGGACTGAGGATCAAACGGCTTCCCAAACGGCCGAAGTGGCGGAATAACGAAGATTTGCGTGGCAGCGCGGGCGGTTCCCTTTTTCGGGAAGGTTGCCGGCACTGTCTTTTAAACAGGATTGTATGAATATCTCCAATCATAGACGGACAAGGGACAGGGTGATTACGGTCCTGACTTATTTGGCTATGACCTTTGTCCTCCTTCTGCCGTTTGCCTTGTTCATCGGCTTGGCGGCCAAGTCCGAGCTTTTGTTCCGGGACAATTCGTTGGGACAATTGCTTTTCTCTTCGCAATGGCGGCCCAGCTCGGGCGAGTTCGGTTTCAAGCCGTTTATTGTCGGTTCGCTTTATGTCACCTTGATTGCCATGCTGATTTCAGCACCGATTTGTTTCTTGTCGGCCATCCATATTACGCAATACGCCCCTCGGAAAGCGGCCAAGATCGTAGTCACAGCTATCGATATCCTGGCCGGGATTCCATCGGTGGTCTATGGGGTGTGGGGCATGGTATTCGTGGTGCCTTGGTTAGGCCGGATTGCCGCGAGCTTGGGAATCCAATCCAACGGTTACAGCATTCTTGCCGGGGGAATCGTGTTGTCTATCATGGTGATTCCCTTTATCTTGAATATTCTGATGGAAATATATCGGACTATTCCCAAGGAGCTGACCGAGGTGTCTCTTTCGTTGGGGGCGACCCGTTGGGAGACGATACGCGATGTGCTGAACCGCAAGGCATTGCCGGGCATTTTGGCGGCTTTCGGCTTCGGTTTCGCCCGGGCTTTCGGGGAAACGATGGCGGTGCTGATGGTGGTGGGCAATGTGGTGATGATTCCTTCGGGCTTGTTCGACCCGGGCTATCCTTTGCCGGCTTTGATTGCCAACAGCTTCGGGGAATTGGGTTCGATTCCGGAAATCGAGAGCGCCTTGATGTTCGCCGCCCTGATCCTGTTGGTGGTGGTCTTGGTATTCAACGCCACTTTACGCTGGCTGATTATCCGGGTAGAAAAATATTAGGAAATGGAACAGAGAAGTCTCGCAGAAGTAAGGGCTTTGGTCAAGCGCCATGAGAAGCCCGCCCGAACCGGACGCAAGTTGGGAGAAGAGATTTTCTTCCGTTCGCTGATGAACATTGCTTCGGTCTTGATTGTCGGGGTGATGGGGGTGATTTTGGTATCTATCTTTTATAAAGGGATTTCCACTTTCAGTTGGAGCATGCTTACCGAGGATATGGGTTCGGGTTTTTATCTGAACCGAGGAGGAGGCATCAAGAACGCGATTGTGGGGTCTTTGTATTTGTCGTTGAGTGCCACTTTGTTGGCTTTGGTCGTAGGTTTGGCTTGCGCCCTTTGCATGAATGTGTATATGGTCAAGTTCCCTAAGTTGCTGAATACGGCACGTTTCCTGTTGGATCTGATCTGGGGCGTGCCTTCTATCATCTACGGGGCTTTCGGTTTTTCGCTGATGGTGTTCTTCGGGGTCAAGACTTCGCTTTTGGCGGGGATTATCACGGTGGCGCTGTTCATTTTGCCTATCATGATCCGGGCTATCGACGAGGTGATGAAGACGGTGCCGACCGGGCTTTCGGAGAGCGTGCTCTCGATGGGTTCGACCCGCTCGGAACTTTCGTACAAGGTCTATGTGCGCCAATGTTTTCCGGGCATCGTGACGGCGGTGCTGCTGGCTTTCGGCCGGGCGGTGGGCGATGCGGCTTCGGTCTTGTATGTGACGGGCGAGAATTCAAAGACGCCGACCAGCCTTTTGGACAATGCCACGACTTTGCCGGTGGCCATTTACAATCAGATCAATTCGCCTTACGCGGCGACGCAGGACAAGGCTTACGCTTCGGCTTTTGTCCTGACTTTGATAATTTTGCTAATCAGTCTGCTTTCGCGATATATTTCAAAGCGTTATCAGAAGTACCGTATTTATTGATTTTGCCATGGATACACAAGCGATGGATGCCAAGATGGGGGTGGGCGGAAGTGCCAAGCCGTTCGAGGGGGAAGGAATCATACGGGTGGATAATCTGAACCTGTATGCGGGAAAGACGCATATCTTGAAGAATGTCAATATAGAGATTCCGAAGAACAAGTTGACGGTAATCTTGGGGCCGTCGGGTTGCGGCAAGACTACTTTGCTCAAGTGCATGAACCGGCTTACCGACCTGACACCGGACATCAAGGTGAGCGGGAATATCTATATACGGGATCAGCATACCGGGGAATTGCCGGTTTTCGGGGCTAAGACGGATATCGTGGCTTTGCGGCGGAAGATGGGGCTGTTGTCGCAGCGTCCGTTCCCGTTGCCGATGAATATCTACAACAATATTGCCTACGGCTTGAAGCTTCGCGGCAAATATACCCGGGCGGAGCTGAACGACTTGGTGGAGTATTATCTGCGGCAGGTCAACCTTTGGGACGAGGTCAAGGACCGTCTGCGTTCGCCGGCGGTGAGGCTCTCGATAGGGCAGCAGCAGCGGCTTTGCCTGGCTCGCGGGCTTGCCGTCAACCCGGATATCATTCTGGCGGACGAACCTACTTCAGCGCTCGACCCGGTCAGCAGCGAAGCTATCGAGAAACAGTTTGCCGCCTTGTCGAAGGATTTTACCTTGGTGATGGTGACCCATGTCCTGCGGCAAGCCCGCCGTATTGCCGACTATGTGATTTTCATGTATCTCGGCGAAGTTATCGAGATGCGGCCGGCGCAGGAGTTTTTTGAGGATCCGAGGGAGGAGCAGACGAAGAAGTATCTTTCTGGCGCCTTCAATTAAAAAGGTTTTCTATCGGCATCTACTTCGTTGCGAACCTCGCGCGGCTCAGTCACGTACCAAAGTACGCTCCTTCGCCTCGCTTCGGTTCGGCGCCTCGTATCTGCTCGATATAAAACCTTTTTAATGCGGTCGTCTAGAGGCTTTTCTCACCCTCGCGATGCCTTGCATCTCATCGCTCCGGATGATTTTTTGAGTTACAATTGTGTTTCTGTTTTCTCCGCTTCGGTTCGACGCCTCGGTTTTTAGTCTAGGAATTGTTGGGTACGCTCCAGTTCATTGACAACCTTGAGCAAGTATTGTCCATAGGGGTTTTTCAGCATGGGTTGGGCTAGCTGGCGCATCTTGTCCGCGTCGATCCAACCTTTTCGGAAAGCGATGCCTTCCAGGCAGGCCACTTTCAATCCTTGACGTTTCTCGATTACTTCCACATAGGTGCTAGCTTCGGCCAAGGAGTCGTGCGTGCCCGTGTCGAGCCAGGCAAAACCGCGCCCCAAGGTTTTTACTTTCAATTCTTTGTCATCGAGAAATCGTTGGTTTACCGTGGTGATTTCCAATTCTCCGCGGGCGGAAGGTTTGATGTTCTTAGCCACTTCTACCACCTTGTTCGGGTAGAAATAAAGTCCTACTACGGCGTAATTCGATTTCGGCTTGGCAGGTTTTTCTTCTATGCTCAAGCAATTGCCCTCTTTGTCGAATTCGGCCACGCCGTAACGCTCCGGATCGCTGACCCAGTATCCGAAGACAGTGGCTTTGTGCTCTTCTTCGGCTGTGCGGACGGCTTCCTTTAACATGACGGTGAAGCTGTTGCCATGAAAAATATTATCGCCTAGCACTAAGCAGACGGAATCGTTGCCGATGAACTTTTCTCCGATGATGAAAGCTTGAGCCAGACCGTCAGGCGATGGCTGTTCAGCGTATTCAAAGCGCAGGCCGAAGTCGCTGCCGTCACCGAGGAGACGTTTAAAGCCGGGTAGGTCCTGCGGGGTGGAGATGATCAGTATTTCCCGGATACCCGCCAGCATCAATACCGAAATGGGGTAATAGACCATGGGTTTGTCGTAAATGGGCAGTAGTTGTTTGCTGACTCCTTTTGTAATTGGGTAGAGGCGGGTTCCAGACCCTCCGGCGAGGACAATGCCTTTCATAATTGCTTTTGTTTTGAATTCTTTTTCTTCTGAAGGGAAGAATGTGTCAGGGTGTTTTTATCGCCCTAGGTACATTTCTTCGTAATATTTCTGGTAATCGCCGCTGGTTACGTTGTCCATCCATTCTTGGTTGTCCAGATACCATCGGACGGTTTTTTCGATGCCTTCTTCGAATTGTAACGAGGGTTCCCAACCGAGTTCCTCATGCAGCTTGCTGGAATCGATAGCGTAGCGCATGTCATGCCCTTTGCGATCGGTCACATAGGTAATCAAATCCGATGAATAACCTTCGGGATGGCCGAGCAATCGATCAACGGTTTTGATAATGACCTTGATGAGGTCTATGTTCTTCCATTCGTTGAATCCGCCGATATTGTAGGTGTCGGCAATCCGTCCTTGGTGGAAGATAAGGTCGATGGCCCGGGCGTGATCCTCTACATACAGCCAGTCGCGCACGTTTTCTCCTTTGCCATAGACAGGAAGCGGTTTCCGATGACGTATGTTGTTGATGAATAGCGGAATCAGTTTTTCCGGGAATTGGTAAGGGCCATAGTTGTTCGAGCAATTGGTCACAAGGGTCGGCATTCCGTATGTATCATGGAAGGCTCGTACGAAATGGTCGCTCGATGCCTTGCTGGCGGAATAGGGACTGTGCGGGGCGTATTTGGTCGATTCGTGGAAGAAATCGTCGCCGTAGACCGGATGGGTGCTGTGTGCTGACTTGACTCCTTCGGGATGGGTCAGTTCCAAAGCCCCGTATACTTCATCGGTGGAGATATGGTAGAACCGTTTGCCCTCATATCCTTCCTTTTTGGATTCCCAGTACAGCTTGGCTGCCTGTAGCAGGCTCAAGGTGCCCATTACATTGGTCCTGGCAAAAGTGAAGGGATCCTTGATGCTTCGATCCACGTGGCTTTCGGCCGCCAAATGAATGATGCCGTCCACCTGGAATTCTTCCATTAGTCGGCAGATTGTCTCGAAATCACATATGTCCGCTTTGACAAAAGTGTAATTCGGCTTGTTTTCAATGTCCTTCAAATTGGCCAGATTGCCTGCATATGTCAATTTGTCCAAATTGATGATTTGGTAATCATCGTATTTGTTAGTGAAAAGCCTTACTACGTGGCTGCCGATGAATCCGGCTCCTCCGGTTACGAGGATATGTCTTTTGTATGGCATGGCTTGAACAATATAAAACAACCCTGATTTGTTGCAAAGTACAAACTTACATATAAAATCCGATTTGATGCGAAATAGGCGGCTTTAGAGCCGGGCATCGACCCATTCTCGCGGCAGTACGCCTTTCACATCATAAATTACGCCTTCGTCTGGATTCTTCAGGAAACCGCGGGTATCGACAGTGGAGAACATATCGTGTGCGACGGCGAGGATGACGGCGTCGTATTGCCCTTGAAACTGCGATATGTCGTTTTTTTCAATCTGCACGCCGTATTCATTCTGTACGGACACAGGGTCTGCCATAGGGTCGAATACTGTAATATGCGGGGTGTATTCACGCAATGTATGGTAAATGTCTATCACTTTGGTGTTCCGGATGTCCGGGCAGTTTTCTTTGAACGTGAAACCCAGAATCAGGATTCGGGCATCTTTGACCCTTGTGCCTTTCAGGTTCATGGCTTTGATGGTCTGGTTGGCTACATAGTCTCCCATTCCATCATTGAGGCGGCGTGCCGAGAACATGATGCGAGGCAATACGCCGTATACTTGGGCTTTCTGAATCAGGTAATAAGGGTCAACGCTGATGCAGTGTCCTCCGACTAATCCCGGGTTGAGCTTGATGAAGTTCCATTTTGATGAGGCGGCCTCAATCACATCGTGGGTATCGATCCCCATGGCATTGAAGATTTTGGCTAGCTCGTTCATGAAGGCGATATTGACATCCCGTTGGGCGTTTTCTATGATTTTGGATGCTTCCGCTACTCGGATGGACGGGGCCTTATGCGTGCCGTTTATCAGGACTGACCGGTATACGGCATCTACAAGTTCGGCTACTTCCACGGTGGATCCGGAGGTCACTTTCTTGATTTTTTCTACCGTGTGCTCTTTGTCTCCGGGATTGATGCGTTCAGGGCTGTATCCAGCAAAGAAGTCTTGATTGAAGCGCAATCCTGAAACCGCTTCGATGACAGGAAGGCATTCTTCTTCCGTAACGCCGGGATAGACCGTGGATTCGTAGACAACGATATTTCCGGCAGAGATGACCTTTCCAACCGTTTCGCTGGCTGAACGTAAAGGGCTTAGGTCGGGGCGATTGTTCTCGTCTACCGGCGAAGGAACGGCTACTACGTAGAAATTGCAGTTTCGGATTTCCTCGATGGAAGAAGTGCAACGGAAGCCGGCATCCAATGCTTTTTGCAGCATGTCATCCTCTACTTCCAAGGTGGTGTCGTGGCCTTGCATAAGTGCATCTACCCTATGCTTGTCCAAATCGTAGCCTATGGTCGGATACCGGGTCGAGAACAGGCGTGCTAGAGGCAGGCCCACATAGCCTAATCCGATGACGGCAATCTTGATGTCGTCGAGGGTGGGGATGCCGGAAGGATGGTGGTTTGACATGGCGATGTTTTTGGTTTCCCTTGCAATGTTTCGTGGCAGTGCGGGCTGCTTGGCTTTGCAACAGGCGCAAAGGTAATATTATTTCGATTTCAGGTATCTTGCTTGAAGAGCCGTCCTTGCCAGGTGTCGCGTTCTTCCAGCCGTTTTTCTATCAACTGCAGTACCCTGTCGGCACGGATCGGGCCAAAGGTGGGGCCGGCTTGGAATCGAGGCGGGGCTTCGCTCGAAAAACGTTCCAGGCAGATGGCAGGAGAAAGCCGTTCCAGGAAGTCTATCACAAAGTCGACGTATTCCTCTAGTTTGAAAAAGTGGAACTGCTGAGGGGTCGATGCGTATGTTCGCTCCAAGGCCGTACCTTTAATTATTTGCAGTTGGTGCAGTTTCAGTGTCCGCATGGGAAGCGTGGATATGACCTTTGCTTCTGCCAAGTCTTCATTCCTGCTTTGCGAGGGTAATCCGAAGATAAGGTGCGTTCCAGTGGAAAGGCCTCGTTCGGCGGCCAGTTTGAAAGCTTGCCGGGCGCATTCGAAATCATGTCCCCGGTTCATCCATTGCAGGCTTTTGTCGTAGCAGCTTTCAATCCCCATTTCAAGATGCACGAAACATTGCTTTGAAAGCCTTGCCAGATAATCCAGTGTCTCTTCGTTGATGCAGTCCGGACGAGTCCCGATGCTTAAGCCGGCCACATCCG
>JADIMZ010000123.1 GCA_017694335.1 Candidatus Pullibacteroides excrementavium | reverse complement strand
ATACACAACCCTCCCGGCCTTTGCTGCCGTCCCGGTTCGGACAGCTGAAACCCGCGTTGACCGAAAGTTTTTGCAGGCGCGTGCCGTAACGCTTGCGTAAGAAATCGCTGTAAGCGTTGAATCTCCGGCTGTTTCCCCAAGGAAAGAGGGGAATGGCTGCCCCCTCGGTCCTGAACATGCCTGTCTCTTCGCTTCTGGATCTGATCCCGCTTTTGCTTGCTGTTGTATCTGTCTCGTTGAATTGCTCAGTCATTGTGCCGTTTCATGTGCTTTGACAGATTGAACAGCGTGGGTTTATAGCTGATCATGATGTAGCCGAAATGAGCGAATTTGCTGTTTCCGGGCATGATTTCATTCATGATTTCGAAAAAGTCGGTAGGCGTATGCAGGGCGTATCCGGCTTCCAGGCTGAGGTCGGGCCGGATTTTGTATTTGTAAATCAATGAACCTTCGAATCCGAGATTATGGGAGCTGTATGTTGTTGCGGTCTGTCCCCAGGCATCATTGATTATTGTACTGTCGGGCGAAGCCACCGACCAAAAATACCGCCCGGTCAGTTCCAGGCTGTGCTTTGCGGCAGGACGGTAAATGATGCTGAGCAGGGGCTGGTGCAAGCCTGCATGGCAGCTGGTGGTAGACCCTGGATTGAAAAAATCCATGATGCCTAAGAAAGAATGGGTGCTGCCGAGGAATTTGCTGAAGCCTCGCTTGTTTTCAAAGTCTTCTACCATCCAGTCGCCGGAAACGAAATCGTAGCCCAATTGCAGTTCCAGTTTTGGCAATGCATTGTATTTCATTTTAAACGATGCCAGTCCACTGGTGACATGTTGGCCGGTGTTGAGCTTGCCGAACTGCCCGTATCCGTATATCAAAGCGGAGACGGGGCTGCCTTTGAACAGCTCCAGATATAGTCCGACGGTGGATCTGCCATAGATTTTGTCGGGATTGTAAGTATAGTCGCCCGTTTCGGAATCCCAGGACTTTTCTTCTTGAAAATCGGTCACCGACAGCAATCCAAGTCGAAAATCCGGCGTGAACTGATGGGAGATATAACCTATCAACAAGTATTTGAAATAGTTGTCAAGGCCGTAGGGGTTCAGGAAATAACTGTCGCTTGTGTTGGAAAAAGATGCGCCCAAGTCTACTTTTGTTTTCTTGTCCTGGCTTCGGAAGTTGAATACCAATGCATCGTGCGTTTTGGGGCATTCATCCCAGGAAGAATAGGAAAGATAGCGTCCGTCTTCGTATTGCAGGGGCATCCGTCCTATTTTGAATCCGAATCCCTTGCCTATGTCCATATGGAAATAGGCTTGGGAAACCCCGAGCCCTTGGCTGTGGCTCCCGTTGGTCTCGCCCCAGATTCGTCCGTCTTCAATCTGCACGAAAAAGCCTAACGGCCCTTTTTGGAAGTCAAAGTTCAGGCGAGTCCGTTGCCCCACAAAGAAACTCCCTTGTTGATCGAGCGCGAGCAACTGCTTGTAACCATGCGAGTAGACGCCTCGTTCGCGGATTTCGGCAGAGATGATGAAACGGGTGTCTTCCGCCTGGGCATGATTTTCTTTTGCGGAAGGAGTGTCTTTATCGGATGCCTGTGCGGCCAACAAAAAGCTGCTGGCGCAAAGGCAGAGGGAAAACGTTAGGGTGAATTGTTTCAGTTTCATGAATTTTGTTTTATCGGTTCGTGCAATAGGTCGGACTTGCCAGCATCTGTTTCTTGACGAGAGGGGAGTTCCGTATGCGAATCGCAAAAAAAAGCACTTGTTATCGCGAGTGAGGCGGTATCAAGTGCTTTCATGAATGCGGATAGGGAAAATTATTCGGCGTCAACGATTTCTATGTCGAAAACCAGGGTGGAATAGGCCGGAAGGTCCGGGCCCATGTCACGGCTTCCATAAGCGAGCGCAAACGGGATGATAACCGTTGCCTTGCCGCCTTTTTTCATCATGACCAAGGCTTCATCGAAGCCAGGGATCATCTGGCCGACTCCGGCTGCTACTTCCATGGGTTCGTAAGGGCGTTGCGGATTGTAGATGTTGTTTTCCTTGGCCACCGATTCGATATTGGTATCGAACAACTTGCCATTGAGTAGTTTGCCGCTGTAGTTCACCTTGACGTTCTGGCCTTGGGCGATGGTTTTGCCTGTCCCCCTTTTGGTGGAAATGAAATAAATCCCGCTTTTTTCGGGTTTGACGTTAAGATTGTTGTCTTTGAGATATTGGGCTATTCCGGCTTTTTCGGCTTCTATGGCTGCCGCTTCCTTGGCGGCTTCTTCCTTGTCGAGTTCTTCCTGGGTATAGAGTTTGTCGACTTTCACCGTGTAGACCATGAAATCTTTGACTTCCGCGGGGAGTCCGCCCATGTATTTTGCCAGTGAATCCACGGGTACGTAGAACGAAGCGCTGTCGCCTTCGGAAAGCATGAGCAAGCCTTCATTCAAATCCCCCGGATAGATGGATGCCTGGATTTGGAAGATGGGCATGGACTCATCGACCGAAAAGAGGACATTGCCTTGAGAGGAAAGCGTGAGCTTTCCTTTAACGATGTCCCCTGTTTGGGCTTGGCGGCCAGTCCCTTTCACATGAATCTCATATTCAAGTCCATTCGCTGTTTTCGGTTTTTTGTTGCCACACGCATTGAGTGTGAGCAGGGAGGCTAGCATGCAGGCTCCCATGATGAATGTTTTTTTCATTTTGTTGTTTTTTCGTGTTTTATCTGTTGCGGAAAATCGCCTTTGGGGACCGGAACGTTCCGGTTTTATTGGATACGGCCGTGTCTCGGTATCGTTTAGCGGCTTGCATGTTTCCAGGCCCGTTTCCAAAGCGCGTAAAGTTACAAAATTTTCCGTTCGGCATGCCGTTGTACATCCACGATATGGAGGTCGTAGAGCAAACTGGCTCCGGACGGGACGCGGATGCCGTCTCCAGAGAATCCATGACCTAAATATGATGGGATTAGTACTTTGGCGCAATCTCCGGGATGTAGCAGCAGCAAGGCTTCTGTCAAGCCTGCCTCGATGTCCGAATGGCCCACTACTATGGTTTTCATCTTTTCTCCCAGGTAGGAAGCGATTACCTCTCCGTTGAGCAGTTGCAGACGATATTCCACTTTCACGATGTCCCCTTGTCCAATCGGGGAGGGGGGGATGGGGGCAGTGGTCCGGTAGATGTAATACCATAGTCCGGTCGGTGTCTCTTGCATGGGCCAGCCGCTTCGGGCAATGAAAGAGCAAAGGGCATCGGATTCTTGCTGGATGGCTATTCTCTGCGCTTCCATCAAGGTGCCATACGCGTCATTACGAGCCGGCCTGGGCGTGCTTTGAAAAGTGTTTTCCTGGCACGAATTCAGCATTCCGCAGCAGGGACATGCCATGGCGATCATAAGCGTTAATCCGTATCTTTTCCGGATAGGACCTGCCTTTCTTGTCCTCATGTCTGATGGGGTCTGCTTTCGGTTTATTGTTCTGAATTTTCTTCTGCTTCCGACGAGATGTAGCCGCTCGGATTGTATCCGGTTTTCTTTAGTTTTTCTACAGCGGGTTTTATGGAGTTTTCGTAGAATGCAGGCAAGGCGGCTTCGAATTTTGCCAATGTGGCTTCCAGGCTTTCATAGCTAGTGCCCCCGGCGGCATTCTTGTGCCCTCCTCCTCCGAAATTCTCTTTGGCAAAGATATTCACGTCGATGTCCCCCTGGGAGCGGTATGACATTCTGATTCGGTTGTTTCGTTGGGTGAAGAAAGCGGCAAAATAGATTCCGGACATGCTGAGGCCGTAATTGACAATGCCCTCCGTATCGCCGGCTTGGTAGTTGTACTTCCGCATATCTTCATCGCTCAAGTACATGTAGGCCGTATTGTATTCCGGTTTCACGACCAATCGATCGCCTAGGCAGCAGCCTAAGAGGCGCATCCGGCTTTCGGAAAAGTTGTCGAAGATGTTCTGGTGTACTTTTACGGTATCCAAGCCTCTGGAAATCAGGTCTGCGATGGTTTCGAAAATTCCTTTGTGCCCGCAGGAGTAGCTGAAAGAACCTGTATCGGTGCTGATGCCGGCGTAGAGGCAGTTGCTGACGTGGGGGTCGATAAGGTCCGGGTTCAGCTCGGCATGGATGACCCGGTAAAGCAATTCGCAGGTGGAAGAGACGGTGGTGTCGGAATAGGCGATGTCGAAATCCTGCCATTCCGGATCCAGATGGTGGTCGATCATGATACGCACGCAGTCTTTTTCCTTTAGTACCGGGGCCATGCTTTCGGTACGGCTCACCCGATTGAAATCCAGAACGAACAGTAAATCGCATCCTTGCATCACGGTTTTGATTTCGTCGGGATGATCCTGGTAATTGATGGAACTTTGGTGAAGGTCCATCCAGGCCAGGTTGTGGGCGAAGTGGTTAGGGTAAATCACTTTGGCGTTTTTCCCGCTGTTGAGCAGGTATTGGTACAGGGCCTGAGTGGCGCCTACCGCATCGCCGTCCGGGTTGTTATGCCCTACAATGGCAATATTGGATGCCCGTTCTATGGCTTCTTGCAGGCTTTGGCAACGGCTTTTGGGATTGACGAATACTTTGCAGTTGGGGCTTCCGGCCAAGCTGCGGAATGTATTGGATTCGATTCCTGACGGATTGGCTTTGGACTCTTCTCTTTTGTTTTCCACTGTATTAAGATTCTTTGTTGTATGTGTCGTGTTCGATGCCGGGGGGCGGTCTCCTATGAGGATGGGCCAAGGGCCTTTCTAAAAGCTTAAAAGGGAGCCGGATTGGATTCGTCTCCGGAAAAGGGATGCCCGTTCCCGAAGAGGCTGATGCTGTTGGCCGAGTCTCCGAGGCTTTGCTGTATCTTTTTAACGGCTTGCTTCTTGAACGGGTCGATTTCGTTCATCGAGGCCATTACGTAGAGCAGCTTTGCGTAGTCTTGCAGCGATTCCACCGTGTTGCAGACTTGTATTTGTTTCTGTTCGCTTAGAATCGGTTCTACATCGGCTCGGCGGACCATGGCACCGCGTTGGGTGATGTCAAGGCAGAACACGATATCGGCCTTGTTGCAATGATCCATGGCAGTGGTGCAGGCCAATATGTTGACTACGGGTAAATTGAGCTGGAAGACGGGAATGTTGTTCCGTTGAGCCAGATACTGATAGGCTAGTGAAAGGCTGCGGTCGTTGCCCTGCCGGAGATTGATTAATTTAGGCAAGAAAAAGTCGGCGAAACTGTATCCGTCGGTTATTTTCTTCCCTATCTTGAACTTGCAGATATTGAAAAAGAAGTTGTTCAGCAGCACAATATTTTGTTGCAAGTTGTCGTTCGATGCCAATAACAGCCAGCAATCCCCATAGAGCTGGTTGAACAGGTCCCGGACGCTTTCCCATTTGAGGTCGGGATAGAAGGCCGATGAAAGGAAGTAGAATCCTTGCATCAGGTCCGGTTTTTCTTCGGTTTTCCATTCGCAGAGATGCCGGCAGGCCGTATCCAGGCGCAGTTCCCTGATCAGTCCCTCAATCCGGTTCTGCCATAGAGGGGTGCTTTTAAGTCCCATGGCATCTTGCAGGTAAGGCAATGCCTCATCGCCCAAAGCAAAGAGGGCATCTTTTATGCTTTGGTAGAGCTCCTGGTCGCTTTCATCGAGCATGCTGATTAGAGCATGAATATTGGCTTGTTTGTTTTCTTGTTTCATGTCGTTTTTTGTTCGAACCAATCGGCTTTGGGCCGCTGGCCTCGCTTCAGGCTTCATGCTGCCTATTCGGTACTGCCGGCTGTGTCCCGTTTATGCGGTAAGCCGCTCCAATACCATTTGTATCAAGCGTTCCACATGAGGTTTGTAGTCCTCGCTGAAATCTTTGTTTATCCGGTTGGCCACCAAGACACAAACTGTCAGGCAATTGTGGCCGAGGCCGCGCCCTAAGCCATACAGGGCCGATGTTTCCATTTCCATATTGATTACTTTTTCGCCTTTGTACTCAAAGCTTTCCAAGAGGCTGTTCTGCTGAGGAAACGTTAGAGGAAGACGCACCACCCGGCCTTGCGGGCCAAAGAAGCCCGGTGCAGTGGCGGTTATGCCTTGGTGCATGTCGAACGCCACTTTCTGAAGAAGTTCGTCAGAACACCTTATTATATAAGGATGGGCGAAACGGGAGGGCAGCTGGATGTGTTTGTCGAAGGCTTCCATCATGTCCTTTTCGTACAAGTATTCGGG